>DATEKY010000028.1:0-5666 GCA_035277225.1 Xanthobacteraceae bacterium | reverse complement strand
TTCGGAAAGACCGCGGCCGCGCGCTCCAGGAAGGTCAGCGGCGTGAGCGGCTGGAAATTCGCCGGATTGCGGTCGAGGTCGATGTCGTAGGGATTGGTCATGTGTCCCGCCTGAAGACTTTTGCGCAGCCTATCCAATGCGGAGGCCTGCAAGCAATCAGCGCGGTGTGACCCGGGGCGGCAGCGGCATGTTCATCTCCGCCATCACGGCGCGCAGGCGATCCGGATAGTCGGTGATGATGCCGTCGACGCCGAGCGCGATCAGCCGCCCCATGTCGGCGCGCTCGTTCACGGTCCACGGCAACACTTTCAGCCCGAGCGCCTTTGCGGCGGCGACGTCGTCCGGCCTGGCGTTGCGGTAGAGCGGCGACCAGGTGGCGCAGCCGGCCGCGGCCACGAGACGCGGAACGGATCCGCCGAAATCGTCCACATCGAGCCCGGCAAGCCACGGGGAGGGTCCGGGCTCGCCGCGCCGGATGCTGTCGAAGTTCAGCGCCTCGACGGTCAGGCAGACGCGCTCGATTTCGGGCGTGATGCGCTTCAGCGCCGCCAAAGTGCGCCAGTCGAACGACTGCATGCTGACGCGCGCCGCGAGGCCTGCGTCGCGCACCGCCTTGGCAAACGCCGCAGCGAAGGTTTCGGGGTCCGGCGGCTCCCCGCCCGAGGTCGGCGTGATCTTGGTCTCGATGTTGAAGCGCACATGATCCGCGCCGAGGCGCTTCACCAGATCGAACAGCTCGGTCAGCGCCGGAATGCGCGCGCCGTCCACGGCGCGCTGCTCGGGAAGGCTCGCCGCATAGGCGCTGCCGGGCTTGAGCCGCCCGACATCGTAGCGCTGCAGTTCGGCGAGCGTCAGGTAGCGGATCGGCGGGCCTTCGCGTTCTAGGAATTTGCCGTCCGGCCCGCGCGTGTGGTCGGGGTTGAGCCGACGGTCGTGGCTCACAACCAGCACATCGTCGGCAGTCATCGCGAGGTCGAGCTCGAGCGTGGTCACGCCAATGCGAAGCGCCGTTTCGAACGCCGCGAGCGTATTCTCCGGTGCCAGGCCGCGCGCGCCGCGATGGCCCTGAAGGTCGAACGCCTGCGCGGGCGCCGCGAGCAAAACGAATGCAATCAGCCATCTCATCAGATGGCGATGATATCCCAGAGCATGATCCCGAAAAGCTTGTCCTCGACCCGATCGGGGGTGGATACCGGTTTTCGGAAAAGATCATGCTCCAAAATGAGCTCGCAACAAGCCGACAACACCTTGCGCCATGATGGCGGCCGAAACGACGAACATCAGCGTGTGGGCGATGCGATAGAACAGCTCGGTCGGCGTGCGCAGCACCAGCCAGAAGCCGAGGAAATTGGTCGCGATCGCGAGCGGCAGCAGCACCAGCGAGATCTTCAGGTTGGCGAGGTTGAGCTCGCCGAGCGCGAAATAGGGAATGACCCGCATCGCGTTCACCGCCGCAAAGAAGATCGTGACGGTGCCGACCAGCTTGAGCTTCTCCATCCGCTGCGGCAGCACATGGACCGAGAACGGCGGCATCCCGGCCGACGCGATCGTGGACGTGAAAGCCGAAGCGCCGCCCCAGAACACGCCGCTCGCAGCACTCGGCCGGCCCGGAGGCGGCAGCTTGCCGAACCAGACATTGAGCACGAACGTCAGGCCGATGGTCCCGATGATCAGCCGCACGACGTCGTCCGACACCACCGAGCCGACCGCCCAGGCGAGTGCGACGCCGACGACCGCGCCGGGCAGCATCACCTTCAGGTTCCAGCCGTCGTAATCGTGCCGGTACCACCAGAGGGACACCGCGTCCTGCACCAGCAGGATCGGCAGCAGGATCGCGAGCGCCTGTAGCGGCGGCATCGCCAGCGCGAGCAGCGGCGTCGCCGCCATGCCGATGCCGGAAAAGCCGCCTTTGGCGAGCCCGACGAGCAGCACGGCCGCCAGCGCGGTGATGATAAAGACCGGATCGGAGAACAAGGGGCTTTGCGGCTGGAGGGAGATGCCTGACTTAAATCAAGGCGAGGGCGCCTTGAAAACCCTCTTTGCCGCATGGCCACGCTGCACCGCCGCTTCTCAAAGGGCTCGCGGTGGATCAAGATATGCGCAGAGAATGCGCCGACCCTTGGGAGGACACCATGAGCGACGTCGCAAAGCCCGCCGCGCGCAAATACCAGACCTTCGCGGAGTTTTATCCGTTCTACCTGAGCGAACATTCCGACCGCACCTGCCGCCGCCTGCACTTCGCCGGCTCGACTTTGGCGCTGCTGTGCCTCGTCACGCTGATCGTCACGCGCAATCCGTGGTGGCTGCTCGCCGCGCTGTTGTGCGGCTACGGCTTCGCCTGGGTTGGCCACTTCATGTTCGAGAAGAACCAGCCCGCCTCGTTCAAGCAGCCGCTCTACAGCTTCATGGGCGACTGGAAGATGTTCTGGCAGATTTTGTCGGGCAAGATCGCGTTTTGAAATTTCCCCCTCACCCGGCGGCTGCGCCGCCGACCTCTCCCCACAGGGGAGAGGTGACGGTGCGCTCCTCCGCCTCTCCCCGTTGGGGAGAGGTCGCGAGCGTAGCGAGCGGGTGAGGGGCCGCAGCCTGGAGTTTGACTGATGGACGCACGCACCAGCCGCTATCAAGAGGTCTATGCGCGCTCGCTCGCCGACCCGGAAGGCTTCTGGGGCGAGGCGGCGCAGGCGATCGACTGGTACGAGCCGGCCACGAAAGTGTTCGACAAGGATGCCGGCGTCTACGGCCGCTGGTTCCCCGGTGCGTCCTGCAACACCTGCTACAACGCGGTCGACCGCCACGTGGAGCGCGGCCGCGCCGATCAGCCGGCGATCATCTACGACTCGCCGGTCACCGGCATCAAGCGCGCCATCACCTACGCGGAGCTGCTGCGCGAGGTGCAGACGCTCGCCGCGATCCTGCAGGACTTCGGCGTCACCAAGGGCGACCGCGTCATCCTCTATATGCCGATGGTGCCGGAAGCGCTGTTCGCGATGTACGCCTGCGCGCGCATCGGCGCGATCCATTCGGTGGTGTTCGGCGGCTTCGCTGCGAAGGAGCTCGCGACGCGCCTCGACGACTGCAAGCCGAAGCTGATCCTCTCCGCCTCCTGCGGCCTCGAGGCCGCGCGCGTCGTGCCCTACAAGCCGCTGCTCGATGCCGCCATCGATCTCGCCAGGGCGAAGCCCGAGGCGTGCATCATCCTGCAGCGCCCGCAAGCTGAGGCGCCGCTCACGGCGGGCCGGGATCACGACTGGGCGACGCTGCGCGCGAAGGCGATCGCGGCGAACAAATCCGCCCCTTGCGTGCCGGTGCTCGCGACCGATCCGCTCTACATTCTCTATACCTCGGGCACGACCGGCATCCCGAAAGGGGTGGTGCGCGACAATGGCGGCCACATGGTCGCGCTCGCCTGGTCGATGCCGAACCACTATGGCGTGAAGCCCGGCGAGGTCTACTGGGCGGCCTCCGACATCGGCTGGGTGGTCGGCCACTCCTACATCGTCTACGCGCCGCTGTTTCACGGCTGCACCACGATCCTCTACGAGGGAAAGCCGGTCGGCACGCCGGACGCAGGAGCGTTCTGGCGCGTCATCGCCGAGCACCAGTGCGTCGCGATGTTCACCGCGCCGACCGCCTTCCGCGCGATCAAGAAGGAAGACCCTCAGGGCAAGTTCCTCGCCCAATATGATTTGTCGAAATTCCGCACGCTGTTCCTCGCCGGCGAACGCGCCGATCCGCCGACCATCGAGTGGGCGGAGACCCTGCTGAAGAAGCCGGTGATCGATCACTGGTGGCAGACCGAAACCGGCTGGGCCATTGCCGGCAACCCGATGGGGCTGGGCATGCTGCCGGTGAAGCACGGCTCGCCGACGGTCGCGATGCCGGGCTACGACGTGCGCATCGTCGACGAGCAGTGCAAGGAAGTCGGGACCGGCCAGATGGGCTCGATCGTGGTCAAGCTTCCGCTGCCGCCATCATGCCTGCCGACGCTGTGGCAGCAGGACGAGCGCTTCAAGGAAAGCTACCTCGCCGAATTCCCCGGCTACTACAAGACCGCGGACGCGGGCTTCACCGACGAGGACGGCTACCTGTTCATCATGGGCCGCACCGACGACATCATCAATGTCGCGGGGCATCGCCTCTCGACCGGCGGCATGGAAGAGGTGCTCGCCGGCCACAAGGATGTCGCCGAATGCGCCGTGATCGGCATCGCGGACGCGCTCAAGGGCGAGGTGCCGTGCGGCTTCATCGTGCTCAAGGCCGGCGTCAATCGTGACCCGAGCGAGATCGAGCAGGAAATTGTCGCGCTGGTGCGCGAAAAGATCGGCCCCGTCGCGGCGTTCAAGCTCGCCATCACGGTGCCGCGCCTGCCCAAGACGCGCTCGGGCAAGATCCTGCGCGGCACCATGAAGAAGATCGCCGACGGCGAGAGCTGGACCATGCCCGCCACCATCGAGGACCCGAAGGTGCTCGACGAAGTGGGCGAGGCGTTGAAGGGACGGGTGGGGCGGTAGGCGCGATTTGCCTACTTCTTTGGCGGCGCGCCGGTGAGGCCGATGCAGTAGTAGGGCCCGTTCGGGCCGAGTGGAGCAAGCTTCGGCAGCGCGAAGGTGGTGTGGCCGTCGCCGCCATAGGTCGTGCCGATCAGCGCGAACAGTGCCTGGTTATTGACGATCGGCACGATCTGTCCGTTGCAGCGTGCCCATCCGCGCGGCGTCAGCGAGAATGCGAAAATCTGGACCGTTCCGAGGTACGACGTCATCCCGATGCTCCTGTGGTGATCGCGGCGTGCGGTCGGATCACTGCGTCGGCGGCGCGATGCCGAGGATCGCGATGTAGTAGCCGGGCCCCTGCGGCGTGACCGGAGCGAGGTTGGGCAGCCCGAATGTGGTCTTGCCGTCGCCGCCGTAAGTCGTCCCGAGCAGGGTGAAGAGCAGGGTGTTCTCGCTGATCGGCAGCAGCGCGCCGTTGCATGGCAAGTAGCCTGTCGGCGCGAACGAGAAGGCAAAAAGTTCGATCTGTCCGACCATCGGCTCCATGGCGACGCTCCCTGTGTTGAGGTATTCGAGCGTATCAACGTTAGTGGGAAGATGAAAGCACATACCACCGAAAGCGGAGCGGTCCCGATTCCGGGCAACAGGCGAAGTATCCGCTGCCCGTAATTCGCGGTTGTGCCGGTCCGGCCTGATGGCGCAAGATCGCGGCGCCGCGGCAGGCGCCGTCGCAGACGAAATCGGCGGGCACTGCATTGCCCGCCCTGCAAGAGAGGGAACCGCAAACAGCGAGAGCGAAGGCAATTCGCCAAGGCCAAACGTGCAAATCGATGGGAGGGATGCCATGCGCATCATTCGATTCTGCGTCGCCTTGCTTTGCTTCATCGGCATCCTGATCGTTCCTGCGCTGGCGCAGGACAAGTACCCGAACCGGCCGGTCAAGTTCGTGGTCAGTTTTGCGGCCGGCGGCTCGAACGACATCATCGCGCGGGTGTTGTGCGACTGGCTCTCCGATCATTTCGGCCAGCAGTTCGTCGTCGAAAACCGCACCGGCGCGAGCGGCAATGTCGGCGCGCAATCGGTGATCAATTCAGCCCCGGACGGCTACACCGTGATGTTCGTCGGGCCGAACAACGCGATCAGCCAGTCGGTGTTCAGGAAACTGCCGTTCGA
>DATEKY010000027.1:0-2471 GCA_035277225.1 Xanthobacteraceae bacterium | reverse complement strand
CGGGTCGATCCGCCGCCCGGCGGCGCACACCGGCCTGGTCGGGTTCAAGCCGTCGCGCGATGCGGTGGCGCGCAGCGACGGGTTTCCGGTGATCCTGCTCGACTGCGAGGTGATCGGGCCGATCGCGCGGACGGTCGCGGACGTGGGCGCGCTGTTTCATGCGCTGGCCGGATCGCCTGCTGCCGAGGAGCCCGCCCCGCGGCCGCTGCGCATTCGTTATGTCCGGCAGTTCGGCGGCTCGCCGGTCGATCCGGAGATTGCCGCCAGTGTTGACCAGGCGGCGAAGCACCTCGTGGCGCTCGGCCATAGTGTCGAGGACGGCGAGGCGCCGTTCGACATCGACGCGCTCAATCGCGCCTGGCCGGTCATCAGTCAGGTCGGGCTGGCGTGGCTGCTGAAGGACTACGCCGACCGGCTGAACGAGATTTCGCCGCCGATGCAGGAGATGGCGCGCGCGGGTGCCGCGCTCCCGGCCACCGCGTATTATGCCGCCGTCGACGCGATCACGCAGTTGCGGCAGGGGCTGCACGCGTTCTTCACGCATACCGATCTGATCATGACGCCCTCGATCGCGGCGCTGTCCTGGCCTGCCGCCGAACCGTTTCCGCCGACGATCGCAGGACAATCCGTCGGCCCGCGCGGACATGCGGTTTTCACCGCGTTCGCCAACATGGCCGCCTGTCCGGCGATCAGCGTGCCTTGCGGGCTGTCGCGCAACGGCCTGCCGATCGGCTTCCAGCTCGTCGGCGCGCTCGGGCAGGACGAAATAATCCTGGCGGCCGCCGCGCAGTACGAGGCGCGCCACGCCGGTTCTCGATTCCGGTTTCCCTCGCTATAGACTGCCGGCGCGAGGCGAGGTCTCAAGAGCGCATAGCGAGGAAACCGATGAGTTTGGCGGGCCAGGCCGTGGTCGCAATCTGGAACGGCATCGCGCCGGAAGGGCGCACCGAATTCTACGAGTGGCACAATCGCGAGCACATGCCCGAACGCGTCGGCATTCCGGGCTTCCGGCGCGGGCGGCGCTATATCGCGAAATACGGCACCCCGGAGTTCTTCACGCTCTACGAGGCCGACAGCGCCGAAGTGCTGGTCGGACAGGACTATCTCAATCGCCTGAACAATCCGACGCCGCTGACGCAGCGGGTTCCGCCGAACTTCTTCCGCGACACCTCGCGTGGCGTCTGCCGCGTGAAACTCTCGCTCGGCATCGGACAGGGCGGCCACATGCTCACGCTGCGCTTCGGCGCTGAGGCCGGGCGCGAAGCCGAGCTGGAACGGCATCTGCGGCACGTCGCGCTGCCGCCGCTGATCGACATCGTGGCCGTGGTCGGCGTGCATCTGTGCATCGCCGATCAGGCGGCGAGCGACATCAAGACGACGGAGCGCGGCGACCGCAAGGTCGACATCCCGAACTGGCTCCTGATGATCGAAAGCGCGACGGCGCAAGCCGCAGACGAGGCGTGCGACCGGCTGCTCGGCACCGACCTCGCGGTGCACGGTGCGCGGTCCGAGATGGAGCGCGGGCTCTACATGCTGGAGTTCTGCCGGGTGAAGACGCCGGGCTGGGCCGGGTGATCAGGTGCGCGCATCGCCGCGCAGGATGCCCTTCGACAGGAACAGCTCCGTGATCTGCTGCGTCGTCTCGATGAAAGCGGGATGACCGCGCGCGGCCAGTCCGCGCGGGCGCGCGAGCGCGATATCGTAGACCTGCTCGATGCGGCCGGGGCGCGGCGACATCACGATGACGCGGTCGGCCAGCAGCACCGCCTCGTCGATCGAGTGGGTGATGAACAGCACGGTCTTGCCGGTCTGCATCCACAGCTCTTCGAGGTCGATGCGCATCTGTTCGCGCGTGAGCGCATCGAGCGCGCCGAACGGCTCGTCCATCAGCAGCAGCGGCGGATCGTGGATCAGCGCGCGCACGATGGCGGCGCGCTGGCGCATGCCACCGGAGAGCTCGCGCGGACGCCGGTCCTGGAAGTCGCTCAAGCCCACTTTCGCCAGCAGCTCGTGTGCGCGCGTCACATAAGCCTTCGGATCGAGCCCGCGCAGCTCGAGTTGCAGCAGCACGTTGTCCAGCACGTTGCGCCATTCGAGCAGCACCGGACTCTGGAATACGACGCCCAGCTTGGTCTGCGCGCCCTCGACCGCGCGGCCGTCGAGCCGCACGCTGCCGCCGGTGTGGCGCAACAGCCCGGCGATGATGCGCAACAGCGTGCTCTTGCCGCAACCCGACGGGCCGACGATCGCGACGAATTCGCCCGCCGCCACCGTCAGGTCGACGCGATCGAGCGCGTGCGTCATCGTTCCGCCGCGGCGGAACGTCTGGCTGACGCCCGCAATCTCGATATAGGGCTGCGCCACGCGACCTGTTACTTCGGCAGGAACTCGTTGGTGTGGAATGCGGTCCACGGCTTGTCGGTCTGCACGTCGCGATACTGCCGGAGCAGCGCGATGGTCTGATCCCAGTC
>DATEKY010000026.1:0-3250 GCA_035277225.1 Xanthobacteraceae bacterium | reverse complement strand
GTCTTCTATAGTGCGCTGACGACGGCGACCGCGTTCGGCAGCCTCTGGCTCTCGAGCCATCCCGGCACGTCGAGCATGGGCAAGCTGCTCGCGCTCTCGCTCATCACCACGCTCGCCGCCGCCGTGCTGTTCCAGCCGGTGCTGATGGGCAAGCCGCGCGAACTGGGCGAGATGTAGGGGGCCCGCGCATCAGCAGCGCGCGCCGCTCGCGACCGGCGCGATCTCAAAGCCGAGCGCCGTCATCTCGCGGAAGCGCACGCTCAGCCGGCACTTGATGCGGTCGGGGCCTTCGAGCGCCTCCCACTGGTCCACCTGATATGTCTCGATGCCGTCGACGGTCGAAACATGCACCAGCGTGTCGCCATAGGTGCCGAACCAGAAGGTGCGGTTGCTGCCAACGTTCCTGAGCGAGGAAAAATAGAACCGCGACTTGTCCGGATCGCGCAGCCGCACAAACTCACGGTGCGCCTCAAACTCGCGGCTCAGGGCAGGCGGCCCGGGAACGAGCGGCGCCACGACGGCGGCAGCCGCGGTCACACCGATCGACACCGCGATGATCGTCCATTCGCGCTTCATCGGGCAGACTGTCCCGAGCCGGAGGCCTGCCGTCAATGACGTTGGGACAGTGACGCCCGGCGCTATTTCTTCGCGTTGGATTGCGGCGCGGTCTCGGCGGCAACGCGCATGCACACCTCGCTCGGCGGCGGGGCGGCGGCACCCTTCTTGGCCGGTGGCGCCTGCTTCGTGGTGGCTGGCAGCGGCGGCAGCGGGGCTGCGTTCGGCGGCAGCGCCTTCACCCGCGTCCATTTCTGCGTCTGGCACAAGGGCCACACCAGGCAGCCCTCGAGGTCGAGCGTGTTCTCATCCGCCAGGCTGATGCTGGCGCTGTACATCTTGCCGTTATTCGAATTGTAGATCTCGCCGGACCATTTTCCCGGCTCCTTCGCCGGCAACAGCCCCATCAGCACCGGCATGCCGAGTGTCGGACGGGTGCGTTTGGCCGGGTCCGGGTTCTCGGTATCGAGGCCGGGCGCCTTCTCCCAGACCACGATGCCCCACATCTTGCCGCCGCAGTTGTCGATGCGGATGTTGGCGTAGCCATCCTTCACCAGCCAGTCGCCGATGACCGACGCATCGGCCGCCGTTGCGACCGATGGAATCAAAGCCAGAAATCCCGAGGTGAGTGCTGCCGAGCGTAAGCGTGTCATTCACTTCCGTGCCGAGTTGTTGGCGGCCGAGCCACTCTCGGACGCGACGCGCGCGCACACGTCGCTCAGTGCGGGTGTGCCCTTCTTCGGCAAGTTTGCCTGTTTACTCGTTTGCGGAGAAGGGGGCAGCGACACGCCGCCGACCGGCGGCGCGCTCACGCGGGTCCAGTTCTCGCCGCCGCAGAACAGGCCGCCGAGCACGCAGCCCTGCAATTTCAGCGTGTTGGCGTCAACCAGGCTGATGCTCGCGGAGTATTTGCTGCCGTTGTTGGAGTTGTAGATTTCGCCTTCCCAGAGGTTCGGCCGGGTCGGCGTCATCGCGAGCAGGATCGGCATGCCGAGAATCGGGCGGCCCCTCTTGGCCGGATCGGGGTTCTCGTTGTCCTTTCCGGCTTCCTTCTCCCAGGCCACGATGCCCCACATCTTGCCGCCGCAGTTGTCGATGCGGATGTTGGCGTAGCCCTCTTTGACGCGCCAGTCGCCGATTACGGACGGATCGGCCGCAAATGCGGTTCCGGATGCGAGGAGGACGGTGGCGGCACAGGCAAACAGGCGTTTCATGCGGTTCCGCGTCCTAAATGATACTCGGTTTGGAAACCTTCGCGTGCTAACACGCTTGCCCTAGTGTTGGTTTCTGGCGGTATTTCGGCAACTATGCCGCATTGCTGCCCCCTCGGCCTGCGTTAGGGTGGCGCGTTACGTTGCACCGGGAGCGACAAAAGTATGCACGCGGGTCTTGATCCCGGTTCTGGCATCGACATTGCTGCGCTGTTCGAGACCCACGAATCCGATCGCTTCAGCCTGCACAAGCGCCGCCTCAACGAGCAGATGGTCCGGGTTCTCAAGACCATCGGCTATGATGTTGGCTTTTGCAAGGGACGCGGCCAGTACCTCTACGACCGCGAGGATCGGCAGTATCTCGATCTGTTGAGCGGTTTCGGGGTGTTCGCGCTCGGGCGCAATCATCCGACGGTGCGCGCCGCGCTGAAAAGCGCGCTCGACGCCGATCTGCCCAATCTGGTGCAGATGGACGTTTCGACGCTGGCCGGCATTCTGGCCGACCGGCTGCTCAATCTGGTGCCACATCTCGACAAGGTGTTCTTCGCAAATTCCGGCACCGAATCGGTCGAGGCCGCGATCAAGTTCGCGCGCGCCGCCACCGGCCGCGCCGGCATCGCCTATTGCAGCCATGCGTTCCATGGGCTGACCTATGGGGCACTTTCGCTAAACGGAGATGACACCTTCCGCCGCGGCTTCGAGCCGCTGCTCCCGGACTGCGTGTGCGTGCCGTTCAACGATCTCGCCGCGCTCGACCGCGCGCTGTCGAACCGCCAGATGGCCGCGTTCGTGGTCGAGCCGATCCAGGGCAAGGGCGTGATCCTGCCCGACGACGATTATCTGATCGGCGCGCAGGAACTGTGCCGGCGCTACGGCACGCTGTTCGTGGTCGACGAGATCCAGACCGGCGTCGGGCGCACGGGAAAATTTCTCGCCGGCGAGCACTACGGGCTCGAGCCCGACATGGTGCTGCTGGCGAAGGCGCTCTCCGGCGGGCATGTGCCGGTCGGCGCCGTGCTGATGCGCAAGGCCGTCTACGACAAGGTGTTCAACCGCATGGACCGTGCGGTGGTGCACGGCTCGACCTTCGCGAAGAACGACCTCGCGATGGCGGCCGGCATCGCGACGCTGGAAGTGCTGAAGGCCGAGCGCATCTGCGAAAACGCCGCCGCGATGGGCGAGCGGCTGCTCGACGGCCTGTCGGCGCTGACCAAGCGCTACGAGCTGCTGAAAGAGGTGCGCGGGAAGGGCCTGATGATCGGCGTCGAGTTCGGCGCGCCGAGCTCGTTCAAGCTCAAGGCCTCGTGGACGATGCTCGAGACCGCGAGCAAGGGCCTGTTCTGCCAGCTCATCACCATCCCGCTGTTCAAGGAGCACCGGATCCTGACGCAAGTTGCGGGTCACGCCAGCCACACCATCAAGCTGATCCCCACGCTGGTGATCAACGAAGAAGACTGCGACTGGATCGTGCGCGCGTTCGACGA
>DATEKY010000025.1:0-2965 GCA_035277225.1 Xanthobacteraceae bacterium | reverse complement strand
TGATCATCGGCGGCGGCGACTGCGGCATCGCCGAGGAGGTCCTGAAGCACAAGACGCTGAAGAGCGTGGTGCAGGTCGAGATCGACGAGTCGGTGGTCGAATTCTCCAGGGAGCATTTCCCGGAATTCACCACGCCCGTCTTCAAGGACAAGCGCTTCGAGAGCGTGATCGCCGACGGCATGAAATACGTCGCCGAGACCGAGCGGCGCTTCGACGTGATCATCGTTGACTCGACCGACCCGCAGGGGCCGGGCGCGATCCTGTTCACCAGGCAGTTCTATTCCGCCTGCAAGCGCTGCATGGCGCCGGGCGGCGTGATGGTGACGCAGAACGGCGTGCCGTTCTTCCAGCCGGACGAACTCATTTCATCGGTCGGCATGTTCAAGAGCCTGTTCGCCGACGGCGCCTGTTACGTCGCCGCGATCCCGACCTATGTCGGCGGCCATATGGCGATGGGCTGGGCCGCCAAGGACAAGAAGCTGCGCCAGCACCCGGTTCGCACCATCGCGGCGCGCTACAAGAAGGCCGGCAGCTTCAGGACGAAGTACTGGACCCCGGAGGTCCACGTCGCGGCCTTCGCGCTGCCGCGGTTTATCGCCGAGCACGTGAAGGGCGCGAAGAAGCGCTGATGTACCTGTGTAGGGTGGGCAAAGGAGCGAAGCGACGTGCCCACGTGGGCACGCGCATCACCGCTGACGCGGCGATGCTGCTTTGCCCACCCTACGAGTGCGCCGCCCTACGGCGCCGTCACAGCTCCCGCCCGGCAAACCACAGCTTCGGATCGGCCGCACGGACGCGCGCCTCGGGGAGGCCGAGCTCGCGCCGCACGATATTGGTGCCCTCGACCAGCGCGACGCACTTGTAGAACGCGATCCGCCGCGACAGGCCCTCGCGCCCGAAGCCGCAATCGGTCGAGATGATCAGCTTCTCCTTCGGGATGAACTCAAGCGCCTTGCGGATCAAGGCCGCGACCTTCTCGGCCGGCTCGACCACCGTGTCGCAGTGATTGACCACGCCGATCGCGATCTTCTTGTCGGTCTTGATGTGCCGGAATAGAGGCAGGTCCTTGCCGTCCGAGCTCGCGCATTCGATCGTGAGCACGTCGCAGTTGAGCTGCAGCAGGTGCGGCAGCGCGCGCTCGTAGCTCGGCACGTTGTAGTGCACGCGCTGCTGGTTCGGGTTGCCCCAGCAGGTGTGCACCCAGATCTCGGCGTCGACGCCCACGAGCTGGCGGTTGAAGGCCGTGGTGAGGAATTCGAGATCGGAGTCCTTGCACTCCTTTTGCTGCGCGCGCATGTGGTGCGGCGGCTCTTCGACCTGGATCAGCGGACAGCCGGCCGCCGCCATGTCGCGCAGCTCCGCGTTCATGATGTCGCACAGGTCGAGCATCATCTCCTGATCGTCCTTGTAGAACGCGTTCCACAGCATCCCGGCCATCGAGGGCGCGCAGATCGCGCCGAACTTCACCGGCCGGTCGGTCATGCGCTGCGCCACCTGCCAGATCGCGGCGTATTCGAGCGGACCGCGCGTCAGCTTCTCGCCGACAACGCCGGGCTGATAGGCCTCCTGCACCTCCCACAGGATCTTGCCGGGCCGCAGGCCGTGCCGCGACATCCAGCCACGCGAGGTGTCGCGATGGCCGGTGACGCCGCCGAGCCGCTCGATCGGATAGAAGAACCAGGATTTGCCGCCGACGGTCAGGTCGAAGCGGCTGTCGCCGTCGGTCACGATGTCGAGCCCGGCGGATTCCTGCTCGGCGATGAGGCTCGCGACGGCGTCGAGATACTGTTCGCGGAACAGCGAGTCGCCGAGCGCCGCGCGGAACGAGCGCCCCTCCAGGCTGCGGTCGAACCAGAGCGGCCGCGGATAGGAGCCCGTGATCGTGGTCGGCAGGATCATGTCGCGCGTGACGGTGAGCACCGGCGGCCTCCGTTATGTTTTGACGCTTGTTATTGGCGGTAGTTGTAGGCCTTGTTCCAGTCGTCGGTCCACGGCTTGAAGATCTTCTCGATCTCGGCGTCGTCCGGATACCAGGTCTTGATCGCGCTCGCGTCGACACCAGGCGGCATCGGCGCATTGGTCATCGAGGCAAACGAGCCGAGCGAGACCATCAGCGCCTGGCCCTCGCGTGACAGCGCCCAGTCCATGAACAGCTTGGCCGCATTGGGGTGGGCGGCGCCCCGCGTGATCCCGGCGCAGAACACCGTGACCGGAACGCCCTCGGGCGCGAAGAACCATTTGATCGGCGCGCCCTGGGCGGCGAGCGGAATGGCCAGCACCGTGACCAGCGGCGCGATGCCGATCTCGCCGCGGATGATGGCATCGACCATCGGCGCCTGGCTCGGAAACAGCGCCGGCTTGAGCGCCGCCTGCCTGGTCCAGTAGTCCTCGCCCATCACCTTGCGCTCGAACATCGCCCGCGCGAACGGACCTCCGCCCGCGGCGACGATGGTCTGTCCGAGGTGATACTTGCCGAACTCGGGCTTGATCAGGTCGGCCCACGACTTCGGCGGGTCCTTCACCAGCTCGGAATTGTACGTGATCGTCCACGCATTGCCGGAGCGCGGCCACAGCCGGTCGCCGGTGCGCGCCACCTCGGGATAGTCGGCCGCGTTCGGCGGCGCATAGGGCGCGAACCGCTCGGTCATGGTGCGCGCCTGCACCCGGTCGGTGAAATCGATCACGTCGGCGATCATGCGGTTGGCCGCGGCCTCGGTCTTCACGCGCGTGATCAACTGGCCGGTCGGCGCGCGCACGATCTCGATCTGGATGCCGGGGAAACGCTGCGCGAAGCGCTTCACCACGGCCTGCTCGGTGTCGAGGAAGTTCGCCGTATAGAGGACGAGCTTGCCTTCTTTCTTGGCCGCGGCGAGCAGCTCGGGCGATGGCACGAAATCCGGTTCGGCCGCATGCGCGGCGCAGGCCAGCAGAAGCGCGGCGAAGAGGAGCGCGCCGCGCGCGATGA
>DATEKY010000024.1:0-3516 GCA_035277225.1 Xanthobacteraceae bacterium | reverse complement strand
GGCGCGGGCCCGTTCGAGGCGATCGTGTGCGTGACGCGCGGCGGGCTGGTGCCGGCCGCGATCGTGGCACGCGAGCTGGAGATCCGCCTGATCGAGACGGTGTGCGTCGCGAGCTACCACGATTACAAGACGCAAGGCGCGCTCAGCGTGCTGAAGGGCGTGGCGGACTCGATCTCGAATGTCGGCGGCGGGGGCGGGCAGGGCGTGCTGATCGTCGACGACCTGGTCGACACCGGAAAGACCGCGCGCATCGTGCGCGACATCCTGCCGAAGGCGCACTTCGCCACCGTCTACGCCAAGCCGATGGGGCGGCCGCTGGTCGATACCTTTATCACCGAGGTGTCGCAGGACACCTGGATCTATTTTCCGTGGGACCTGGGGCTCGCGTTCCAGCCGCCGCTGCGCAATGGGACGAACTGATCATGCAAATCAAGGCCAACGGCATCGGCATCAATTACGCGATCGAGGGCAAGGAAGGGGCACCCTGGCTCGTCTTCTCGAACTCGCTCGCGACCGACCTGACGATGTGGGACCAGCAGGCGGCCGACTTCGCGCCGTCGTTCCGCGTGCTGCGCTACGACCAGCGCGGCCACGGCAAGACCGAGGCGCCGGCCGGGCGCTACTCGTTCGACATGCTGATCGCCGACGCGCTCGCGCTGATGGACGCGCTCAAGATCGACAAGGCGAATTTCTGCGGCCTCTCGATGGGCGGCGCGACCGCGCTCGGCCTCGCGCAGCGCCATCCGGATCGCGTCGCGCGCGCGATCGTGTGCGACAGTGGCTGCGCCTCGACGCCGCAATCGGCGCAGCAATGGGAAGAGCGCATCGCGGTGGCGCAGAAGGACGGGATGGAGCCGCTGGTCGAACCGACCGTGACGCGCTGGACGCCGGGCGAGATCGTGGCGAAGAATCCGCCGCATCTCGATCGCCTGCGCGCGATGGTGCGCAACACGCCGGTGAACGGCTTCATCGGTTGCGCCGCCGCGCTCGCCGATCACGATTTCCGTTCGACCGTGGCCTCGACCAAACCGCCGGTGCTGTTTCTCGCCGGCGAGAAAGACGCGGGTGGCGCAGTGCCGACCGCCATGAAGGCCTTGCATCAGGACTTGAAGGGCTCGCGCTATGTCGAGCTCTCCGGGGCCGGGCACATCTCCAATCTGGACGACCCGGCCGGGTTCACGCGCGCCGTGCGTGATTTTCTTGGAGCATGATCCAAACCGGCGGAAGCCGGTTTTCGGATCGGAGTGATCAGCGCAGGCGCAAGGTGCTGGCGATCTTCCAGCCGATGGCCGAGGCTTCGGGGCCGAGCTGATAGATCACGCGCTGCGGATCGTAGAGCGAACCTGAGACAAGCAGAACGAAGACGATCATGAGCTTCGACATGGCTGACCTCGGTTGTTGTTGGGCGAGGGAGCCCTGCCGGATGGCAGGGCTGCTCGCATAGGTATCGACGAACAATTCCAGACCTGACTTCTGCAGCGCTCTCTGAGTGCCCACGCTTCCCGTCCTTGATCCGGCAGCACCCGCGGAAATCCGCCTGCTGCTCGCGAAGACGAAGCGTTCAATCAAGCCGCTGCCACGGCATCCGGTCTCTCAAACTGCCCACGCTTTCCTTTGCTTCGACCGCACCCGCGGGTCGCCACCCGCCTGCTCGTCGCAAGGCCAACGCCCAGTTATCGTTCGTCCTTCTTCTTCCCAGTCCCATTCACGTCCAGAAACGAAAGATCAGGCGGCTGCGCGCAACTCGACGTCGCCGACCTGGGTCCGCCAGGCCGCGAGCGTGGCCTTGGCCTGCCGCTCGATGACCGGGCGCATGTTCTCGAGGAGGCGGATCGCGCTCTCGCGATAGCTCTCGACCGCCTCGATGGTGAGCTCGGTCGGACCGCGGTCGATCAGCTCGAGCGCGATGTCGAGGAGCGGCACGCACTCGGCCAGGGTGGTGGTTTTGCGGTTCGCCAGGCGAGTGGCGGCAACGTCGTAGGCGTCGGTAACGGAATGAAGCGTGGGCATCTAAGTTCTCCGTGCCAGAAGTAATGACATGCGGAGGCTACCACGCAGGCGGCGTGTGTAAAGCGTAACTTATTGAAATATCTTCGTAATTTCGATTTGTTCCGAGTCGGTCAAGCTCCTGATCGCGCAGCATTTTTGGCAGATGGGCGGTTTTTTTGCCAGCGTTTCCGTGAAGTTCCGTTAGCGGAGCGCTAACACTGCGCCTGAAGTTTCGGGGTCGAGGGTCCTGTGGCTGAGCCCGAAGAGGGCGGCGACGGCCGCCCGCGACCCCGCTATGATGGGACTCACCAAGCGGCAAACAGCACTCGGAGGAGACAAAAAATGGACGCCGTGACGCCCAAGGACGACAAGCGGATCGGGGTGGAGGGCCACTCGCACATCGTGCGCCCGGCCGAAATGGACTGGAAACCAACGAGCTTCCCGGGCTGCGAGGCCAAGCCCCTCTATATCGACGCCAAGAACGGCATCGCGACCCTGCTGATGAAGTTCGCCCCCGGCGCGGTCCTGCCCGACCACGAGCACGTCATGGTCGAGCAGACCTACGTCATCTCCGGCAAGCTGGTCGACATGGAAGGCCCGGCCGAGGGCCTGACCGTCGGCCCCGGCGAGTTCGTCTGGCGCGAGCCCGGCAGCCGCCATGCCGCGACCACGCCCGAAGGCGGCATCATGATCGCGATGTTCCAGATCCCGAACAAGTTCTTCGCCAAGGACGGCCGCGTCACCGACCAGCACGGCCACGACTGGGAAGAGCTGTGGGGCGCGATCGGATTGAAGCGCGGGGCGTGAGGGGGCGCGACGAGCTCGGTCCTCATCCTGAGGGCCGCGCGTAGCGCGGCGTCTCGAAGGATGGCCACAGGCTTTGGCACACGGCTCCAGACGAAGCGAGACGCGGGCGGCATGGCCGCCCGCTTCTGTTTTGTGCGTAGCGCGGATGCTAGAACCGCCGTGCGCGGGCGTGGCGGAATGGTAGACGCAAGGGACTTAAAATCCCTCGGGAGCGATCCCGTGCCGGTTCGAGTCCGGCCGCCCGCACCAGCTTTTTTCAGGTTACCCTATTTCACGCTCGGCACAGCCTGTCGTTCGTGGCGTTTCGGTTGCGGCGACGGCATCGTGCCGAAATTGCTGCGGCCGTCACGTTGCGGCCTCGAACCCTCGAACACCGCGCGCTGGGTCGCGATTTCCGCCAGCATGTGTTCGCGAAACAGCCGCACACGCTTGGTGCGCCGCAGATTGGGATGGTAGACCAGCCAGAGGCCGAGATCATGCTGCGGCTCCGGGGCGAGATAACGGAGCAGTCGGTTGTCATTGTCGCCCATGAAGCACGGCAGATAGGCGAGGCCCATCCCCTCGTGCAGCGCCGCGAGGGTCAACAAAGTATCGTCGACAAAAAAGTTGTAGTCGCGGTTGGGGCAGGCGGCATTCGTCCACGACTGGTGGAAGGCGCAGCATTCCACGCCCACCCATTTCGGCGTCGCGCCGGAGCGCAATGAGATCACATAGTTGCGC
>DATEKY010000023.1:0-6280 GCA_035277225.1 Xanthobacteraceae bacterium | reverse complement strand
CTCCGCTTCGAGCACCTCGGTGCGCTGCAGATGGCGTACCTCGATGGCGATGCGCTCGATTGACGAGGCGACGACGCCGAGCGTTGCAAAGAACATCGCGTGACGATCGCGCGGGACCACCTGCGTGGAGATCGGCTCGGGCGTCAGCCCCATTTTCGCCGCGACATGCGCCTCGATGCGCGGATCGACCTGCGCGAAGGTCCCGACCGCACCGGAGATCGCGCAGGTCGCGACCTCTTTCCTGGCCGCGATCAGGCGGTCCCTCGCGCGCGCGAATTCGGCGTAGGCCTGGGCCAGCTTCAGCCCGAATGTCACCGGCTCGGCATGGATGCCGTGCGAGCGGCCGATCGTCGGGGTCATCTTGTGCTCGAAGGCGCGGCGCTTGAGCGCTTCGAGCAGCTTCTCGACATCGCCGATCAGGATGTCGGCGGCGCGGGTCAGCTGCACGTTGAAGCAGGTGTCGAGCACGTCCGACGAGGTCATGCCCTGATGCACGAAGCGCGCTTCCGGGCCGACGATCTCGGAGAGATGCGTCAGGAACGCGATCACGTCGTGCTTGGTCTCGCGCTCGATCGCGTCGATGCGCGCGACGTCGAAGGTGGCGTGCCGGGCCTTCTCCCAGATCGTGAAGGCGGCCTCCTTCGGGATGATGCCGAGTTCGGCCATCGCGTCGGAGGCATGCGCCTCGATCTCGAACCAGATGCGGAAACGGGTCTGGGGGTCCCAGATCGCCGTCATTTCGGGCCGGGAGTAGCGCGGGATCATTCATTGCCTCGCCGATAAGCCCGCGCTGTAGCAGATCGGGCACGCCTCAACAATTGCGTGCAGCCGTGCGATGCTGGCGCCCCGGAACGAATCACGGGGACGCACGATGAAGCGGCTTCAGATTGTGCCGCGCGATGGACGCAAATTCTACGATTCCATCATCCGCAAGCAGGACGACATCCGCAAGAACGGGCGCGGCACCTTCAGCCGCACCGGGCCGAAGCGGCGCAATGCGGCCCATTGGGTGCACGCCAAGTTCACCGGTTCGGTCGACCTGGAGCGAACCGCGAACCTCGTGACCGCCAAAGTCAAATCCCGCAGCAAGGCGGATGAATCGAAGCTGTGTACCGCCTTTCTCGGATGGGTCGACCGGCATTTCGGCGACGACCTGGCTCAGGTGACGATCCAGTATCACTGACGGTTCGTCGGCGGCAAAAGGCCGAAGCGGGCGCGAAACCCCGCTATTTCGGCGCAAGCCGGCGCGTCACCGCCATGAAGCGCCGGTTCGGACCGGCGTGGTAGTCGTGGTTGTCGACAGTCTCGATGATGGCTGCGATCGCAATCGCACCATCCGGCGCGGTGTGCAGGTAGGCCTCCGCGATGCCGTAGGCTGAGACGCAACGGCGGGACACGGGAAGCTTCCTGTCCTCCTGCAGGATCGTCGGCTTGCCGTCGAGCGTCAGGGTCAGCGTGAGGCCCGCGACGGCCACCTTGCCCTTCACGCCGCGTCCACCGGCACCGTCGCAGTCGGCCTTGCCGAGATCGCGCTGTGCGACCGTGAGCCGCGCCTTGCGACCGTCGGGCAGCGTGAAGGCCTGCGCCTTCGCGAGCGGGCCGGGACTCATCTGGTAGATGCCGATCTCGTCGAGCGCCATCGAGGCCTTGCCTTGATGGCGGGTGCCGGGCTGCTCGACCTTGTGCTGCGCGATGAGTGGCGCGGCCTTCGCGGCGGCCTGCTCGCGCGCCTTGGTCTCGTCGTTGCCGTCGTCGTCGCGCAGCAGGATCTTGATCGGCATGTCGGGCAGGTAGCGGTCGGTACGGGTATCGATGAACACATACTCCGAGAATGCGGCCTCGTCCTCGTAGAGCGTGGTGTATTGCTCGAACGCGAAGATGGTCCCGTCGGGCGAAAAGCCGATCACGCGCAGTGCGGCGGCGTCGCCCGCGGCCGCCGGTGACGCGAGCGCGGCGCCAAGCAGCAGAGCGAGGGAAGGGATGAGCCTCATGGGCGGCGCGTCGCTTACGCGGCTTCCCCGCGCGCCAGCGCGGCGGCGTTGCGGATCGCCGCGATGTTCTTCGCGTATGCCGCAGGCCCGCCCTTGAACGCGGCCGAGCCCGCCACCAGCACATTGGCGCCCGCGCGCGCGACCGCCTCGGCATTGTCCGGCGTGACGCCGCCGTCGATCTCGATGTCGATCGGCCGCGCGCCGGCGAGCGCCCGCGCGCGCGAAACCTTCTCGAGCGCAGACGGAATGAAGGCCTGCCCGCCGAAGCCGGGGTTCACCGACATGATCAGGATGAGGTCGACCAGATCGATCACGTTCTCGATCGTCTCGATCGGCGTGCCGGGATTGAGCGTGACGCCGGCCTTCTTGCCGAGCGAACGGATCGCCTGCAGCGAGCGGTGGACGTGCGGGCCCGCTTCAACATGGACCGTGATGATGTCCGATCCGGCCTTGGCGAAAGCTTCGAGGTAGGGATCGCACGGGGCGATCATCAGGTGCGTGTCGAACACCTTCTTCGAATGCGGGCGCATGGCCGCGATGACGGCGGGCCCGAACGAGATGTTCGGTACGAAATGCCCGTCCATCACGTCGAGGTGGATCCAGTCGGCGCCGGCCGCGTCGACCGCGCGCACCTCCTCGCCGACCTTGGCGAAATCGGAAGCCAGCATGGACGGCGCGATCAGCAGCGGGCGCATCGATTTCTCTCGAAAAATCCGCCGTTTCGGTATCACGCCGCAGGTGGCGGAGCAACGCGCCGCGCGAGCGGCTTCAACATCGCGGGCATCAGGTAGATCGGGAATTGCGCGATGGCGAAATAAAGCCAGGTGAGGTCGGGCACGGCCGTGCCGGCCGCGGCGAGCATCAGGCCCATGTTGCGGTTGCCGGCGGCAAGGCCGAGCGCGAGCGCCTGCGCCATGCCGAGCCGGGCGAAGACGAGCGCGGTCAATCCGGCAAGGCCGAACGAGAGCGCAAAGGAAAGCAGAGTCAGACCAAGGACTTTCAGCGGCTCGTTGAGGATCGAATGGAGGACGCCGTCCATCAGCGCGACGGCAAAGAAGAACAGAGCGACGACGCTCAGCCCGTCGATACGCTCCATCTGCGAGTCGATCCACGGCTGTCCGGCGAAACGCCGCACCAGCCACGCGACGACCGCAGCGCCGGCCAGCATGGCGAAGAGCTTGGAGCCAAGCAGCACCGGCGACAGTGCCATGCCCTCGCCGACGAACAGTGCGGCAAACACCGGCGCGGTCAGCGGCGTCACGGCGGTGCAGACGACCAGCGTCGCGAGCGAGAGCGCGGCGTCGAGCCCCATCAGGGCGGCGAGCGTCGGCGCCGAGATCACCGGCGGGGCGGCTGCCTGCAGGATCATCGCGATATAGAGGCCGGGGAGGCGGTCCGCGATCCCGAGGGCGAGCAGCGACAGCCCGATCAGGGTGGGCGTCGCGAACATCATCCAGATCGCGGCGGCGGCGACGATCTTCGGCCGGGTGAAATGCCTGCGCACCTCGACCGGATCGACCCGCAGGAAGGCGAGGCACAACAGCGAGAACAACGCGTAGGCGAAGATCGGCTTCAGCAGCGCGGCCAGCGGCGGCAGCATCACGCCGATGAACAGGGACGCCGCGACCGCGCGGGTGCCCTGCCGCCCGAGCCAGGACAGGGCTGCGGCCGGCGAAAGCGACATCGAGAACTCCGGGAGGAGAAGCAAAGGTCAGTCGCGGCATATCAGCCATGCCACCTGCCGTCGATAGCCGGGCGGCTTGCGGGTTATGTAGAGTATGCACCGCCGCGTGGGGCGGCGACGCAAGGAGAAGGCATGGCTCGCACCGACGCAATCGTTCTTGGGGCCGGCATCGTCGGCACATCGGTCGCGCTGCATCTCGCCAAGCGCGGGCTGTCGGTCGCTCTGGTCGACAAACGCGGGCCGGGCGAAGAGACGAGCTACGGCAACACCGGCGTGATCGTCGGGGCGAGCGTCTTTCCGACCGCGTTTCCCCGCAGCCTGACGAAGATCATCCAGGTGGCGCTCAAGCGCGCCCCGGAGGCGAACTATCACTGGGGCGATCTCATCAAGATAGCGCCGTGGCTCATCGCCTATTACGGCTGGTCGACGCCGGACAAGCTGAAGGACAGCGCGCTGAAGCTGCGCCCGCTGATGGGCCGCTCGGTCGCCGAGCACAAATTGCTGCTCGAAGAGTCCGGCGCGATGAAGTATCTGCGCGAGACCGGCTGGCTCACGCTCTACCGCAGCGATGCGGCGTTCGAGGCGATGAAGCCGCAGCTCGAATTCGGCGCGCAGATCGGCGTCGCGGCGCAAGCGCTCGACACCGAAGGGGCGCGCGCGCTCGAGCCGAATCTGGCGCCGGTGTTCCGCCACGCGCTGATGTGGCCGGACGTCGCCTCGCTCTCCAATCCGCTGATGGTGACGCGCGCCTATGCGGCGCGCTTCGCGGCGCTCGGCGGCGTGTTCATCAACGGCGATGCGCGCTCGCTGCATCGCGCCGACGGGCATTGGCGCGTCGACACCAAGGAAGGCCATGTCGATGCCGACAACGCGGTGGTCGCCCTCGGGCCGTGGTCGCCCGACGTGCTGGAGCCGCTTGGCATCAAGGTGCCGCTCGGCATCAAGCGTGGCTACCATCGGCATTACAATCCGAAGGGCAACGCGTCGCTGTCGCGGCCGATCATCGACACCGAATATGGCTACGCGCTGACCCCGATGGAGCAGGGGATCCGCCTGACGACGGGCGCGGAATTCGCGGCGCGCGACGCTGCGCCGACTCCGGTGCAGTTTGACCGGCTGATGCCGCACGCCAAGGAGCTGTTTCCGCTCGGCGAGCCGAACGAGAGCGAGCCGTGGCTCGGACGGCGGCCGAACATGCCGGATTCGCTGCCGGTGCTCGGGCGCGCGCCGGGGCAGAGCGGCCTGTGGCTCGCCTTCGGCCACGGCCACTGGGGGCTGACGATGGCGGCGGTCACTGGCCGGCTGCTCGGCGAAATGATCACCGGCGCGACGCCGTTCACCGATCCGGCGCCTTATCGGGCGGAGCGCTTCGGCTAGCGACTACTTGCCAAATTTTCCTTGCCAATCCGGCAGCGCGCCGGGGAAGGGCAGGGCGCGCGCCTCGTAGACCGCGCGCGCAACCGCGCGCGACAGCACGTTGGCGGCGAGCGCGCCGAGTTCGGCGAACGCCATGAGATCGGGCGCCGCATGCCTGCAGGTCGACGCCGCGAATACGACGTCGCCGTCGAGCGGCGTATGCACCGGATAGATCGCGCGGGCCAGGCCATCATGCGCGACGGTCGCGAGGCGCTTCGCCTGCGCCTTGGTGAGCGTCGCGTCGGTCGCGACCAGCGCGATCGTGGTGTTTTCCCGCGCGCCGCCCTTGAGCCGGATCTCCAGCGCATTCGGCGGCATCGCGGCCGGCAGGCCCCGGCCGCCGAACTCGCCGTCGCGCTCGAACGGCGCAGCCCAGAAGTGCGGCCCGTCGCCGATGGTCACGCTGCCGACCGCGTTGACGATCACGATGGCCCCGACGGTCGCGCCGTCGCGCATCGTCGCCGAGGCCGAGCCGAGCCCGCCCTTGAGATTGACCGTGGTGGCGCCGAGGCCCGCGCCGGTATTGCCGAGGGCAAAGTCGTGTCCCGCATTGGCGGCCGCCGCATAACCGAGGTCGCGGAAGGGCGGAAAGCGGCCCCAGTCCTTGTTCCCGCCATTGAGCAGGTCGAACACGATCGCGCCGGGCACGATCGGCACCACCACCGGCCCGATGGCGAAGCCGCGGCCCTGCTGGCGCAGCCAGGCTTGCACGCCGGTCGGCGCGTCGAGCCCGAAGGCCGAACCGCCCGAGAGCACCACCGCGTCGATGCGCTCGACCGTCTCGTCCGGCTGCAGCAGGTCGATGTCGCGCGTGCCCGGCGCGCCGCCGCGCACGTCGGCGGACGCGACCGCCGGTTCGTCGAACAGGATCGCGGTCACCCCGGAGGCGAGTGTCGCGTCCGCGGCATTGCCGACCTTGAGGCCGGGCACATCGGTGATGAGATTGCGGTTCACGTTCGATCACATCCGGAAAAGGTGCCCCCGGCGCGGCCTTGCAGGAAGCCGCCGCGTCTGCACATTAGGGCCACATGGCCGCCGACGTCACCATTTTCGCCGCCCTGTTCGCCGGGCTGCTGAGCTTCCTGTCGCCTTGCGTGTTACCGCTGGTGCCGCCTTATCTCGTCTATCTGGCAGGCACGTCGCTGGAGCGCTTCGCCGATGAGGAACCGGAGCTACGGGTGCGCTGGGA
>DATEKY010000022.1:0-3995 GCA_035277225.1 Xanthobacteraceae bacterium | reverse complement strand
TGCAAGGCGGCGGCCGACTACGTCGCGAAGGACCTGGAAAGCCTCGGCTTCGATGCGACGGTGCGCCCGACCGCCGGCCACCCGGTCGTCACCGCCACCAGCAATGGCGCGACCGCGCCGAACAACGGCCCGCGCGTCCTGTTCTACGGCCATTACGATGTGCAGCCGGTCGATCCCCTCAATCTGTGGAGCACGCCGCCGTTCGAGCCGAAGATCGGCAGCCTGCCGGACGGGCGCAAGATCATCCTCGGGCGCGGCGCCTGCGACGACAAGGGCCAGTTCATGACCTTCGTCGAGGCGTGCCGCGCCTTCAAGGCGGTGACCGGCAAGCTGCCGCTCGACATCACCATGATGATCGAAGGCGAGGAGGAGTGCGGCTCGAAGAGCCTGTTCGACTTCGTGCGCGCCAACGCGAACGAGTTCAAGCGCGACCTCGCGCTCATCTGCGATACCGGGATGTGGGACACCAAGACGCCGCTGGTCACCACGTCGCTGCGCGGCCTGCTCTACGAGGAGGTGACGATCACCTGCGCCGACCGCGACCTGCATTCGGGCCTGTTCGGCGGCGGCGCCGCCAATCCGATCCGCATCCTCGCGCGCGTGCTCGCGAGCCTGCATGACGCGAATGGCCGTGTCACGGTGCCGGGCTACTACGACGGCGTGAAGGAGCTGCCGGCCGACATCAAGGCGGAGCTGAAGGGGTTGAACCTCACCGCCGAGCAGTTCCTCGGCCAGGTCGGCCTCAAGGTGCCGGCGGGCGAGAAGGACCGCATGTTGATCGAGCAGATCTCGACGCGGCCGACCTGCGACGTCAACGGCATCATCGGCGGCTACACCGGCGAGGGCGCCAAGACCGTGATCGCCGCGCACGCCACCGCGAAGGTCTCGTTCCGCCTCGTCGGCGAGCAGGATCCGGAGAAGATCCGCGACAGTTTTCGCGCGTTCGTGCGCTCGCAGCTTCCCGCCGACGCCAAGGCCGAGTTCATCAATCACGCCTGCAGCCCGGCGCTCGCGGTCGACTACGAAAACCCCGCACTCGGCAAGGCGCGCGCCGCCTTGACCGAGGAATGGGGCACCAAGTCGGTCGCGGTCGGCTCGGGCGGCTCGATACCCATCGTGGGCGATTTCAAGACCGTGCTCGGCATGGACACGCTGCTGGTCGGCTTCGCGCTCGACGACGACCGGGTGCATTCGCCGAACGAGAAGTACGATCTGACCTCGTACCACAAGGGCACGCGCTCCTGGGCGCGCATCTTGGCGGCGCTGGCGGGGTGAACTCTCTCAGCGCGCTCGGTGCAACCCTCTCCCCTTGAGGGAGAGGGTCGCCGACGAAGTCGGCGGGGTGAGGGGTCTCGTGCCAGCTGAAGAAACCCCTCACCCGGCTCGCTGCGCTCGCCACCCTCTCCCTCAAGGGGAGAGGGTGGACGGAGCATGCCGCACGCTCTGAACTTCAAATCTCCAGCATCGCCAAACTCGCCAGATCGCGCACCACCGTCACCGGCGCGAACTCCGGATATTCGTCCGGCATGTTCGCCCGGTTGACCCACACGCAGCGGAAGCCGAACGCGGTCGCGCCCATCACGTCCCAGCGATTGGATGAGACGAACGCGACCTCGTCCGGCTTGATCGCGAACGCGTCGGTGACCAGCGCGTACACCTCGGCGCGCGGCTTGTAGAGGCGGATCGCGTCGACCGAGAGCACGGCGTCGAGCTCGCCGCCGAGCTTTGCGTTCTCGACCGCCGCACTCAGCATCGTCGGCGATCCGTTCGACAGGATAGCGGTTCTCACGCCCTTGGCCTTGAGCGCGGCGAGCGCCGCGCGCGCGTCGGGAAATGCATCGAGCTTGAAGTAGCAATCGAGCAGGGCAGGGCGCAGCGCACGATCGACCGACGGGCAGCGCGCAAACGCATGATCGAGCGCACGCCCGGTCAGCGTCCAGAAATCCATGTAGTGTCCGGCCGCGGACAGCAGCCAGGCATATTCGAGCTGCTTCAATCGCCAGATCTCGGAGAAGCGGTCCGCCTCGGGCCCGGCGGCATCGCGATAGCGCGCGACCGCGGCGTGCACGTCGAACAGCGTTCCGTAGGCGTCGAACACGAAGGCGCGGACCGGCATGGTTCCTCCTGACGGCTGATCCTTGTCATCAGCGTTTTTCATGGGCAAGTCAGTTCAAAACCCCGTAAACAGGCGCCAAACCATGGGGAGCCCGATGGCGGCGCTGATTTCCGGGTCGAAGGACTGGTCCAGGACCTGGACCTTTTTCGAGAACGACTGGCACGAAGGCAATATCGGCATCTACGGGCCGCGCACGCATGCGGCGTGGCTCGCCTCATCGGTATTCGACGGCGCGCGTGCGTTCGAAGGCGTGACGCCCGACATCGATCTGCATTGCGCGCGCATCAACAACTCCGCGCCAAAACTGTTCCTCAAGCCGGTGGTAACACAGGACACCTGGACCGGGCTCGTGGCCGACGGCCTGAAGCGGTTCGACAAGAGCGCCGCGCTCTACATCCGCCCGATGTACTGGGCCGAGGGCGGCGACAAGTTCGCCGGCGTCGCGGCCGATCCGGACACGACGCGGTGGTGCCTCTGCATGTACGAGACCTCGCCGCTCGAGCCGACCGGCACCGCGATCACGCTCTCGCCGTTCCGCCGCCCGACCATCGAGTGCATGCCGGTCGATGCCAAGGCCGGATGTCTCTATCCCAACAACGGCCGCGCACTCGCCGAGGCGCGCTCGCGCGGCTTCGACAACTGCATCATGTGCGACATGCTCGGCAATGTCGCCGAGCTGGGCAGCTCGAATGTGTTCTTCACCAAGGACGGTGTGGTCTACACCCCGGCGGCGAACGGCACGTTCCTCGCGGGCATCACGCGGCTGCGCACCATCGCGCTGCTGCGCGATGCCGGCGTCACGGTGATCGAAGGCACGTTCCGCTATTCCGACGTGGAGAGCGCCGACGAGGTGTTCTCCACCGGCAATTACTCCAAGGTGATCCCGGTGGTGCGCATCGGCGAGCGTTCGCTCCAGCCCGGGCCGTTCTACCGCAAGGCGCGCAAACTCTACTGGGATTACGCGCACAGCACCTGATCGGACGAGGAGTGTCATGCAAGTGCGGCCGTGTGCGAACGCGGACGAGATGCGCGCCGCATTCGCGCCGATCTGGCACTATTTCGGGCAGAACGCGCCGAACGCAGACGTGATGCGATCCTTCGAGCGGATCATGCCGCCGGAGCGCGTGCATGCGGCGTTCGAGCGGGAGCGCGCAGTCGCGGGCTCCGGCGCATTTGCGTTCGACCTGACGGTCCCGGGCGGGCAGGTGAAGGCCGCGGGCCTGACGGTCGTCGGCGTGCTGCCGACGCACCGTCGTCGCGGACTGTTGCGCGCGATGATGCGCTCGCAGATCGACGCGGCGCGGGCGCGCGGCGAGCCGGTGATGGTGTTCTGGCCCTCGCAGGACACGATCTACACACGGTTCGGCTGCGGCATGGCATCGATGATGGCCGACATCGACGTGCTGCGCGACCATGCGGCGGCCTATGCGGCTTTCGATGCGCCGGGAGATGCACGCCTCGTCCCGCTGGCCGAGGCCGAGCCGGCCGTCAGCGCGATCTACCACCGCGTGGCGCAGCAGACGCCGGGCATGTACGCGCGCTCGTCCGCCTGGTGGCAGGACCGGCTGCTCAACGACCAGGATTGGAAACGCCGCGGCGGCGGCGCCCTGCAGTGCGCGGTGCTCGATATCGGCGGCGAGCCGTCGGCCTACGCGTTCTATCGCGTCAACTCCGCCTTCGAGCACGGCAGCGGCATCGGCCATACCCTGGTGGTCGAGGCGATGGGCGTTTCGCCTCCGGCCACGCACGCGGTCTGGCGCTTCCTGTTCGGCATCGACTGGATGGCGCGGGTGAAAGCGCATTTGCTCCCCGTCGATCATTCGCTGCTGCTCTCCACCTCCGAGCCGCGGCGGCTGAATTTCCACCTGCGCGAGGGCAT
>DATEKY010000021.1:0-2126 GCA_035277225.1 Xanthobacteraceae bacterium | reverse complement strand
TCCCGCGCATCACCGGGCCGATTGGGCGCGGCAACCTGCAATACGGTGCGATGTGGAAGACCGCCCAGCGCATGACCAAGCGGCCGGTGAAGTTCGGCACCATCCTGCCCGAGCTGCTGGCGGCGTCGGTCGCCGACGATCATTACAAGGATCCGATCGAGCGGACCTGGGCGTTCTCGAACGCGATCAATCAGGAACTCAGTGAGCTCGCCGACGCGGGTTGTCCGGTGATCCAGATGGAAGAGCCGCAGATCCACATGGTGCCGGTGCGCGGCAAGGCGTTCGGCAAGCTCGACGTCGACGACCTGGTGAAGATCTTCAACAACACCGTGAAGGGACTGCGCGACAAGACCGAGGTGTGGTGCCACACCTGCTGGGGCAACCCCTCGCAGCAGCGCATTTTCGTCGACGTGCAGAGCTATCAGCCGACGCTCGCGGCGCTGAACAAGGTCGACGCCGACGCGCTCACCTTCGAGACCTGCTCGTCCGGCACCGGCGACCTGAAGGCGATCGGCGAGGTCATCAAGGACAAGAAGATCGTCATCGGCGTGATCGATCATCACACCTTGCAGATCGAGCGGCCGGACGAGGTGGCGGCGCTGATCCGCGAGGCGCTGAAGCACATCCCGCCCGAGCGGCTGATCATCTCGTCGGACTGCGGCATGGGACGCGAAGGCATGGGCCGCCGCCACGCCGCCTACAAGATGGTCTCGATGGTGCTCGGCACCAATATCGTGCGCAAGGAACTGGGCTTGCCGGAGGCCGAGTGCCTCGCGGCGGATGCAAGGTATTCGTTGACGCTGACGAGGAGTGCGTAGCCCGCATGGAGCGAAGCGAAATGCGGGGTTGCGGGCGACTTCGCTAACCCCGGATTTCGCTTCGCTTCATCCGGGCTACAAGATCGAGCTATTTCCAAAATTCCTTCGTCGCGATCCGCGCGCCCTCGGCGAGCGCGGCCATCTTGGCCCACACGACGTCGGGGTCGACCGCGGCCTGACCGACCCAGGTGCCGTAACCGCAGTCGCTGCCCGCCATCACGTTCTCGCACCCGACCAGCTTGGCATAGCGGCCGATGCGCTGCGCGATCAGCTCCGGATGCTCGATGAAGTTCGCCTTCGACTCGATCACGCCCGGGATCAGCACCTTGCCGTCGGGCAGCTTCACGGTTTCGAACAACGTCCATTCGTGCGCATGGCGCGGGTTCGCGGCCTCGAACGAGATCGCGCTTGGCTTTGCCTTGAACACCAGGTCGATCACGTCGGCGAGCGGCACGTCATAATGGTGCGGGCCTTCGTAATTGCCCCAGCACACGTGCATGCGCAGCTGCTCGGCCGGGATATTGGCGACCGCGTGGTTCATCGCCTCGATGTTGAGCGCGGCGGCCTTGCGGAACGTCTTGAGGTCGACGTCGTGATACTTGATGTGCTTGCCCATCGCCAAGTCAGGACAATCGATCTGCAGCACGAAGCCCGCTTTCGCCACCGCTTCGTATTCCTGCCGCATCGCGTCCGCGATGGCGTAGAGATAGGCCTCTTCGCTCGGATAGTGATCGTTGCGGAAGAAGACCGCCACCACGCCGGGCGAGGCCGCGCTCATGAAGCCGCCCGCGGCGTTCACGGCGCCGAGTGCGCTCTTGAGATTGTCGACATCCGCGATCGCGGCCTGCGGATCGCGCACCGAGATCGGCGCGTTGCACGCCGGCGTCTTGCGGCGCGAGCGGCCGGGATCGCCGAACACCTTCTGGCGCAGCTTCGGAAAGTCGTCGAGGTCCTGATAGACGAAGGTGTTGCCGGTGCCGCCGAAGCCGGCAAGGCGGTCCTTTACATAGGTCGCATAGCTCGGCTTGGAGAGTTCGCCGTCATTGACGAGATCGATGCCGGCGCCCGCCTGCTTCTGCACGATCTCGGCGACCGCCGAGCGCACGCGCGCACCGAGCGCTGCCGGATCGACCGGCACGCCCTCCTCCTTCGCATACATCATGCGGATCAGATCGTCCGGGCGCGGCAGGCTGCCGGTGTGCGTGGTGAGAAAGCGCTCGGTGCTGCGTATCATGCCTTTTTATCTCCATCCGCGAGCAACTGCTCGAGCAGCTTGAGCGCGCCGAGCACGTTCGCCTTGATCAGCGC
>DATEKY010000020.1:0-4826 GCA_035277225.1 Xanthobacteraceae bacterium | reverse complement strand
TGCAGAAACTCGGCGATCTCACGCGCTGCGATACGTTCTCCTGGCACGGCTATCTCGAAGCACATCGGCTGCGTCGCGCCTACTTCAAGCAGCACGGCGCGACCTCGACCGATCACGGGCACCTGACGGCGCAGACCGTCGATCTCGCGCAGGCCGATGCCGAGCGATTGTTCGCCAAGGTCACGAGCGAGAACTTCAACGAGGGCGATGCCGAGCTGTTCCGCGCGCAGATGCTGACCGAGATGGCGCGCATGAGCCTCGACGACGGGCTGGTGATGCAGATCCATCCCGGCTCGATGCGCAACCACAATCCGGGCATCCAAGCCAAGTTCGGACGCGACATGGGCGCCGACATCCCGACCCGCACCGATTACGTGCATGCACTGAAGCCGCTGCTCGACCGCTTCGGCAACGAGCGCGACCTCACCCTCATCCTGTTCACGCTCGACGAGACCGCCTACTCGCGCGAACTCGCGCCGCTCGCCGGGCACTATCCGGCACTCCGCCTCGGCCCCGCGTGGTGGTTCTACGACTCGCCCGAAGGCATGCGGCGCTTCCGCGAGCTCACCACCGAGACGGCCGGCTTCTACAACACGGTCGGCTTCAACGACGACACGCGGGCGTTCTGCTCGATCCCGGCGCGGCACGACGTGGCGCGGCGGGTCGACTGCGGCTACCTCGCCGAGCTGGTGGTCAAGCACCTGCTCGACGAAGACGAAGCGCGCGAGGTCGCGCGCGATCTTGCGTACGGACTGGCGAAGAAAGCCTACAGGCTCTAGTGCGGCGGTTCAGAAGTCCGCATCAATCTTGCTGCGAGTTCTTCATGCGGACTTCTGAACCAAAGCCGCACTAGATTCAAAAAGTTGCTAGTGTCCTTTCGATTCCGAAGTTCGTACGCGAGGGTGCTGCACGATGAAACGAACTTCGGAATCGGGACACTAGCCGGCAATCAACCGGCGGACATTCGGGAAGAAACCAAAGAGGGAGGAATGCAATGAACAGACGTGAGTTTCTCGGGACGACCGCGGCGACGGCGCTCGCGGTGAGCGGCATCGGCGGCAGCGCGCTGGCGCAGGCCAAGATCGTGCTCAAGGCGACCGACGTGCATCCGCTCGGCTATCCGACCGTGGAAGCCGTGGTGCGCATGGGCAAGCGGCTCGAAGCCGCCACCAACGGCCGCATCAGCATCCAGATGTTCCCGTCGATGCAGCTCGGCGGCGAGAAGGAGATGATCGAGCAGGCACAGGTCGGCGCGCTGCAGATCGCGCGTATCAGCCTCGGGCCCATGGGGCCGCTGGTGCCGGAGCTCAACGCCTTCAACCTGCCTTTCGTGTTCCGCGATCCGGCGCACATGACCAAGGTCGTGACCGGCCCGATCGGCGACGAGATGCTGAAGAAGCTTTCGGACCATCCGAACGCGAACCTGATCGGCCTGTGCTGGATGAACGGCGGCACGCGCAACGTCTACAACAGCAAGAAGCCGATCAAGACGATGGACGACCTCAAGGGTCTGAAAATCCGCATGATGGGCAATCCGATCTTCGTCGACACCATGAACGCGATGGGCGGCAACGGCGTCGCAATGGGCTACGACCAGCTCATCAACGCGCTGCAGACTGGCGTCGTCGACGGCGCGGAGAACAACGAGCCGAGCTACTCGTCGGGCCAGCACTATCGCTATGCGAAGTACTACTCGATGACGCAGCACCTGATCATCCCGGAAATCCTGGTGTTCTCGAAGCGCACCTGGGGGACGCTCTCCAAGGAGGACCAGGCTCTGATCATGAAGGAGGCCAAGGCCGCGCAGTCCGAGCAGTGGACGCTGTGGGCCGAGATGGAGAAGAAGTCGATCGACGACATGAAGGCAGCCGGCGTCGAGATCGTCCAGCTCGACAACAAGCCGATGGCGGAAGCGGTGAAGAAGGCGGTCTACGAGAAGCACGCCAAGCCGCTGCAGGCGTTCATCGAACGCGTGCAGGCCGTGAAGTAGGCGTCCGACGACACGGTCGGGCCGGCCCGGGGGCACCGCGCCGGCCCGCTCTCTTGGGGGAAGGGAACGGGGAATGAAGGCCCAATACGTCCGGGCGATGGACGTTCTGCATCGCTTCTGCATGATCATCGCCGGCTTCTGCCTGGTCGCGATCACGCTGATGATCCCGTACGGCGTGTTCACGCGCTACGTCCTCAACAGCGCCTCGTCATGGCCCGAGCCGATGGCCGTGCTGCTGATGATCTGGTTCTCGTTCCTGTCGGCCTGCATCTGCTACCGCGAGAACCTGCACATCGGCGTCGCCGTCATCCCGATGATGCTGCAGGGCTCGGCGCGCACCGCGATCGGCTGGCTGATCGAACTGTGCATGATGAGCACCAACCTGTTCATGTTCTGGTGGGGGATCAAGCTCTGCCAGACCACCTGGCATCAGACGATCTCCGACTTCCCGTGGTACTCGGTCGGCGCGTCCTACCTCCCCGTCCCGATCGGCGGGCTGATCACGGCGCTGTTCGTGATCGAGCGGCTGTGGACCTCGAAGCTGTTCGAGGAACCGGACGCTGACGCCATCTCGCAGATCAGCACCGAGTAGCCGCGATGGACATGATCATCCTGATCGGCGGCTTCTGCGTGCTCTGCCTGCTCGGCATGCCGGTCGCCTATGCGCTCGGCCTCGCCGCTATCTTCGCGGCGCTCTATGCCGACCTGCCGCTCGAAGCCGTGATGCTGAAGACCTCCGACGGCATGGACGACTTCGCGCTGCTCGCGATCCCGTTCTTCATCCTCGCCGGCGGCATCATGGCCGAAGGCGGCATGGCGACGCGCATCGTCAATCTGGCCAAAGTGTTCGTCGGCTTCATCCGCGGCGGCCTCGCGCTGGTGAACATCCTCGCCTCGACCTTCTTCGGCTGCATCTCGGGTTCTTCCGTTGCCGACACCGCCGCGATCGGCTCGGTGATGATCCCGCAGATGATCAAGGCCGGCTATCCGCGCCTGTTCGCCGTCAACGTGACGATCGCCGGGTCGCTGCAGCCGCTGCTGATCCCGCCCTCGCACAACGCGGTGATCTATTCGCTCGCCGCCGGCGGCACGATCTCGGTCGCGCATCTGTTCATCGCCGGCATCATCCCCGGGCTGATGCTGGGCCTTTCGCTGATGATCCTGTGCTTTTACATCGCGCGGCGCGACAACTTCCCCAAGGAAGAAGTCATCCCGCTGCGGCAGGCGATCAAGATCGCCGGCGAGGCGTTCTGGGGGCTGGTGACCGTCCTGATCATCATCGGCGGCATCCTGTCGGGCATCTTCACGCCGACCGAATCCGCCGCGGTCGCCTGCATCTATTCGTTCCTCGTCACGATGTTCATCTATCGCGACTACAAATGGAGCGAACTGCCGCTGCTGATCGGGCGCGTGGTGCGCACCGTCGGCATGGTGATGATCATGATCGGCTTCTCGATCGCCTTCGGCTACATGATGGCGATCATGCAGATCCCCGCGAAGGTGACGGCGTTCTTCGTCTCGGTGTCGAACGACAAGTACACCTTCCTGCTGCTGATCAACATCCTGTTGCTGGTGCTCGGGACCTTCATGGATCTTGCGCCGATGCTGCTGATCTGCACGCCGATCTTCCTGCCCGTGGTGAAGATGTTCGGCATCGATCCGGTGCATTTCGGCATGATCATGATCCTCAATCTCGGCATCGGCCTGCTGACGCCGCCGGTCGGGCCGACGCTCGTCGTCGGCTGCGCCATCGGCAAGGTGACGATGGAAGCGGTGTCGAAGAGCATCATGATCTTCTACATCCCGATGCTGATCGTGCTGCTGCTGGTCACCTACATTCCGGCGCTGTCGCTCTGGCTTCCGGCGCTGTTGCTCGGCAAGTGATGCAGCGGCTTAACGAGCAAGCGCTCGCGTCGCTGCCGTCCGACGTCGTGCGCCCCGGCTACGACCGGGACGGTGTCGCAACCGGCATCGTGCATCTCGGCATCGGGGCGTTCCAGCGCGCGCACCAGGCGATGTACACCGAGGCGGCGATTGCCGCCGGCGACAATCGCTGGGGCATCGTCGGTGCGAGCCTGCGCTCTCCCGCAGTGCGCGATGCTTTGGCGCCGCAGGACAATCTCTACACATTGGCGGTGCGCGGCGCCGAGGGCGAGCGGCTGCAGGTCATCGGCGCCATCACGCAAACACTGGTCGCGCCCGAGGACCCGCAAGCGCTGCTGCGCGCGCTGTGCGACCCTGCCGTGAAGATCGTCACGCTGACCGTCACCGAGAAAGGCTACTGCTACGACCCGGCGACCGCCGCGCTCGACGAGGCGCATCCCGACATCGTGCACGACCTGGCGAGTCCCGGGCAGCCGCGCACCGTGCCGGGCTTTCTGGTCGAGGCGCTGCGGCGCCGCCGCGCCGCGAGCGTTCATTCGTTCACCGTGCTGTGCTGCGACAACCTTCCGCACAACGGCCGCACCGTGGCGAAGATCGTAGCGCGTTTCGCCGAGCTGCGTGACCCCGCCTTCGCCGGGTACATCCGCAACGAGGTTGCTTTTCCTTCCACGATGGTCGACCGCATCACGCCCGCGACGACCGACGAGGACCGCGCAGCGATCTCGCAGCGCTTGGGCGTCGCCGACGCCGCACCGGTCGTCACCGAGCCGTTCAGCCAATGGGTGATCGAGGACCGTTTCCCCGGCGGCCGTCCGGACTGGTCCATCGCGGGCGCCGAATTCGTCACCGACGTCGCGCCCTACGAGAACATGAAGCTGCGCCTGCTCAACGGCAGCCATTCGACGCTGGCCTATCTGGGCTATCTCGCCGGCTACGAGACCGTGTCCGACAC
>DATEKY010000019.1:0-3952 GCA_035277225.1 Xanthobacteraceae bacterium | reverse complement strand
TCGCCTTCATAGAAGTCGCGCCAGCCCGCCCTCGCCAGTTGCTCCAGCGTCTCGGGCAGCCGCCCCTGGCGGAAATAGCTCAAGCCGCCCTGATAGGGCGCGATCGGCGGCAGCCCGTCGCGCAGGTAAACGCGCGCGCTTTCCGGATAGAGCCGCAGGATCGCGGCCGAGTTCGCGATCTTCAACGTCGTATGCCAGTCCTGCGGCAGGCCGCGTTTGGCCAACGCAATGGCGGGCGCGGCGATTTCGGCGAGCGGCAGCTTGCCCCAGCGCCTGTGCATCTCGCCATAACCTGCGACCGCCGACGGGATGACGAACGAGAGCGGCCCGTGAATGTTGGCGTCGCCCTCGACTTCCGGCCAGCCGAACAGGTCGGCCGCGACCTTGCCGGTGAGCTTGAAGCGCGAGGGATCGAGCGCGGCCGGCGCCGTCGGCCCGAAATCGACAGCATCGGCGCGCGCCTCTCCGGCGCGGTGGATCAGCGCGTGGCCGATCCCGCCCAGTCCGGAGTTCCACGGCTCGACCGAGGCGAGCGCCAGTGCGGTGGCAACCGTCGCGTCGATCGCGTTGCCGCCGGCATCGAGCACCGCGACGCCGGCCTCGGCCGCGCTCTTGGCCTGCGCGACCACGATGCCGCGCTTGCCGGAGGCTGCAGGCTTTTCCAGATGCCAGTTTTGGGTGACGTGCGGTGCGGGCGTGAATTGCATGAGGCGAATGATACGCATGCAGGCCGCGTCCGCACCACCCCCTGTTCAGCGCGCCTCGTATTCGGCTATGCGCATGATCTCATCCAAAAACCGGTACCCACTTTTCGGGATCATGCGTTAGACCCCTGCCATGACAGCAAAGCACGAGATCAAGCCGTTCGATCCTGCCGCACACGGCTGGGAGATTTACACCGATGAAGGGTTCATCGGCCTCGTCGGCCCGTTCTGGATGCGGATGGAGGGCGAAACCCCGCGGTTCGGCTTCGTCATGGAGAAGAAGCACCACAACCGCCGCGGCGTGCTGCAAGGCGGCATGCTGATGACCTTCGCGGACCGCTCGATGGGCATGACCTGCTGGTACGCGAACGGAAAGCAGCCGCAGGCGACCGTGCACCTCGATGTGCATTTCGTCGACGCCGTGCACGTCGGGGAGTTCGTCGAGGCCAAGTGCAAGGTCGTGCGCCGCACCCGCTCGCTGATCTTCATGAGCGCGGAGCTGGTCGTCGGGGAGCGTGTGGCCGGGACGGCGAACGGCGTGTGGAAGACGCTGGGGAAGAATTAGCGATGACGACGAACGACGAAATCCTCGCGCTGGATGCACGCCGCCGCAAGGCGATGGTCGCAGGCGATACCGCGGAACTCGAGACCCTTCTGCACCGCGATCTGACGTACACGCATTCAAGCGGCGCGGTCGACACCAAGAACAGCTATATCGGCGGCGTCCGCGAGAAGCTGTGGGACTATCAGAGTGTCGAGAGCAACGATGCGGCCGCGACGATCCACGGCGACACCGCGCTGATCCACTGCCGGCTGGGGATCGATGTGATCGTCAAGGGCGTTCCCCGCAGGGTCGACTCCGTCGCGCTGACAGTCTGGATCAAGGACGAAGGCCGCTGGCAGGTTCTGGCAGTGCATTCGACGCCGCATCCCAAGGGATAGGGCGCAAGCGCCAGAGTTTTGCCGTTACACCCCTGCGAACAGGCTCCCCCAGCGGCCGCCGCGCGTGGTCTCAACACCCGCCCGGTGCAGCGCGTCCCACACCCCGATCGAGACCGTGTCGTAGATCGGAATTCCGGTCTCGTGCTCCAGCGGCGCGACCAGATGCGCGGCCGGGAAGTTGGTGCAGAACGTCACGATCGCGGCGGGCCTGGCGGCGGCGACCTTGCGGATCATCGCGACGATGTCTGCGTCCGGCACCGTGCAGTAGGAGAAGTTATCGGAGAAGCCGGCATGCGCTTCCGCCACGACCGGATAGCCGCGCTTTTCGAACGCGGCCACGACCTTCGCCTGATAGGGATCGTTGTGCGGCGACACCAGCCCGATGTTGCGTGCGCCGGTCTCGCGCAGCACGCGGTCGAGCGCCAGGATCGAGGTCGTCGCCGCGATGCCGGTCTCCCTGGTGATTCGCTCGCACAGCGCCGTGTCGGCGTCGAACCCGAGGCTCGCACCCTTGCTGCCGTTCCACGAGATCACGTCGACATTGGCGTGCGACAGCAGCCGCGCGGCGCCGAGCATGCCGTCCCAGTCGTAGTCGTCCTTGTAGGCGTCGCTCGAGCCGAACACCGGGATGCGCGAGAAGTGCCCCGACACTTCGGGAAAATCCTGCAGGATCGCCGTGGTCACGCGCTCGACCACGATATTGCCCGACGGCGTGATCGTGCCGATCGCCTTGGTCTGCTGCCGGTACCAGCCGGCGTCGGTGGGACTCACTGAACTCATGATTGGGCGTCGTCCTTCACCACCAGATTGCGCTCCGCGGCCCAGCTTGCCAGCACGGCGCTGCCCGGCTCGAGGCCGGCGAACACATCGGCGCCGGCATCGTTCTGCCGTACCACCACGAGCGGCTCTCCGGAGGGCCGCCGCAGGTAGTAATGCGTGCTCAGTCCCCGATAGACGATCTGCTCGACGGTGGTGCGCATCCGGTTCGGCGCGGTGTCGCCCTCGCCGGTCGGCGCGAGCTGAATGCCTTCGGGGCGCAGCGCGACGGTGACGTCCTGCTCCGCCGGCGGCGTCCCGTTCATGCCGAGCTTCACGCCGTCTTCGCTCTCGATCGTGTAGCCGCCGTTGACCCGGCCGGTGACCCGCCCGCGGAAGAAGTTCGACGTGCCGATGAAGCTCGCGACGAAGCGCGACACCGGCCGCTCGTAGATCTCGGTCGGCGTGCCGAACTGCTCGATCTTCCCGTTCAGCATCACGGCGATGCGATCGGATAGCGTGAGCGCCTCGTCCTGATCGTGCGTCACCATCAAGGTCGTGATGCCGAGGCGCTGCTGCAATTGCCGCATCTCGATCTGCATGTTCTCGCGCAGCTTCTTGTCGAGCGCGCCGAACGGCTCGTCGAGCAGCAGCACGGCAGGCTCGATCACCAGCGCGCGGGCGAGCGCGACGCGCTGCTGCTGGCCGCCGGACAGCTGGTGCGGATAACGTTCGCCGAAGCCGGACAGCCGCACCATCGCGAGCGCCTCCTCGGCCTTCTTCAGCGCGTCGGCCTTGGGCAGCTTGCGCATCTCCAGCCCGAACGCGATGTTGTGCGCCACGGTCAGGTGCGGAAACAGCGCGTAGTTCTGGAACAGCATTCCCACGTTGCGCTTGTGCACGGGGATCTGGTTCACCGGCTTGCCCTTGATGGCGATCGATCCGCCGGTCGGCGCGATCAGGCCTGCGATCATGCGCATCACGGTGGTCTTGCCGCAGCCGCTCGGCCCGAGCAGGGACAGCACGTGCCCCTCCTCGACGGCGAACGACACGTCGCTCACCGCGAGCGTCGTGCCGTAGCGCTTGGCGACATTGGTGACTTCGATGTCCATTCGATCCTCACACTCGCTGTCATCCCGGAAGCCGCAAAGCGGCTATCCGGGACCCATAGAGCGTCACGTTGCGAACATGCGGTTGTGCCGCATGGATCCCGGCTCTCCCCCGGCTCAAGGCCGGGGTCGGCCGGGATGACATGGGAGTTACGCCACGAAGATCTGCGCCATCTTCTCGATCCAGCCCGGACGCTCCTTGTTGACGTAGGCCCAGTCCGGCGAGAACAGGCCAAGCTCGTCCATCTTCTTGTCGGGATAGGGAAGCATCTTCGCGATCGCCGGCTTGAACTCGATGCCGCCGACCGAGGGCGCCGCGATGGTCGCCTCAGCAAGTCCCTGCTGGATCTTCGGCTCGAGCACGCGGTTCATGAACGCCGCGCCGAGGTCGCCGTTCGGGCCGCCCTTGACGAACACCTGGCAGTTCACGCCGGCGAACGC
>DATEKY010000018.1:0-2087 GCA_035277225.1 Xanthobacteraceae bacterium | reverse complement strand
CCCGGACAGCGGCCGCGCCACCTTGTGCGTCTCGAGCCAGGTCGGCTGCACGCTCAATTGCTCGTTCTGCCACACCGGCACGCAGCGCCTGGTGCGCAACCTCACGGCCGGCGAGATCGTCGGCCAGGTGATGGTCGCGCGTGATCGCCTCGGCGACTGGCCGGGCGGCACGCCGCCGGAAGGCGCGATCGTTCCCACCGACGGAGGCCGCTTCGTCACCAACATCGTCATGATGGGAATGGGCGAGCCGCTCTACAATTTCGACGCGGTGCGCGATGCGCTGCTCGTGGTGCAGGACGGCGACGGCATCGGCATTTCGAAGCGCCGGATCACGCTCTCGACCTCCGGCGTGGTGCCGAACATCACGCGCGCCGGCAGCGAAATCGGCACCATGCTGGCGATCTCGCTGCACGCGGTGCGCGACGACCTGCGCAACGAGCTGGTGCCGCTCAATCGCAAATATCCGATCGCCGAGCTGCTCGAGGCCTGCCGCAACTATCCGGGCGTCTCGAACGCGCGGCGCATCACGTTCGAGTACGTGATGCTGAAGGGCGTGAATGACTCGCTCGACGACGCCAAGAAGCTGGTGAAGCTGTTGAAGGGCATCCCGGCCAAGATCAATCTCATCCCGTTCAATCCCTGGCCCGGTTCGCATTACGAGTGCTCCGACTGGGAGCAGATCGAGAAATTCTCCGAGTACGTCTTCAACGCCGGCTACTCCTCGCCGGTGCGCACGCCGCGCGGGCGCGATATCCTCGCGGCCTGCGGTCAGCTCAAGAGCGCGACGGAGAAACTGTCCGCGCGCGAACGCATGGCGCTGCGCGCGATGGCGATGACGGATTGAGGCGATGGATTCCGCGATCCGCCTGTTCGTCCGTTTCATACTGGTGCCGATCGGCTATTTCGCGGCGGTAGTCGCGGGCGCCGGCGTGATCCTGTTCGGCTCGTGGAAGTTCGGCAGCGCGCTGATGAGCGAAAACTCCGAGACGTTCTCCTACGGGATATTCGGCGCGTTCATCGCCGGCCCGATCCTGTTCGGCACGTTGCTGATCTCGATGTGGCTCCCGGCCTCGATCGGCGTCGTGATCTCGGAAGCCTTCGCGATCCGCTCGTGGATCTTCCATGCGCTCAACGGCGCGGTCTCGGCCTGGCTCGGCTGGCAGATGTTCGGCGCGTTCGACAATTCGGACATACCGCTGAACGAACCGAAATACGTGATCGCGGCCGGGATCGCCGGGGGATTTGCCTATTGGGCGGTCGCGGGACGCACCGCGGGGTTCTGGAAGCCGATCTATCCGCAGTCGGCGCAGGCCGTCTTGCCTCCGCCGGCTTTTCCCGGAGCATGATCTTATCCGAAAACCGGTTCTCACTTTTCGGGATCATGCTCTCCCTTCAATCCGCCCGCGCAAACAAAAGCCTGACCGCGAACGCGCCCATCAGGCCGGCGAACAGATAGTCGATCGTGCGCATCGCTCTGGGCGAACGGCGGATCGTGGCGGTGAATCGCTCGGCCAGCAGAATCAGCAGCGCGCAGATCGGAATGCCGAGCGCGATGAAGTAGAGCCCGAGGAACATCAGCTTCGCCCCGGCATGCGGGTCGCTCACCGAGACGAACTGCGGCAGGAAGGTCAGGAAGAACACGATGATCTTCGGATTGAGCAGGTTGACGCCGAGCCCGGTGAGGAACGCGCGCGTCAAGGTCGGCGGCGGGCCGGCGTCAGGCGACAGGCGGAGCGCGGCGCCGTGGCGCAGCGAGACGAACGCAAGCCACAGCAGATACGCGATGCCGGCGATCTTGAGCATGCCGAATGCGGTCGCGGACGCGGCGAGCAGCGCCGAGAGGCCGAATGCCGCGAGCAAGCTGTGCACGATCAGTCCGGCGGAGACGCCGAGCATCGAGGCAAAGCCGCGCGCCCGGCCGCCGGCCAATGTCTGCCCGAGGAACAGCGTCATGTCCGGCCCGGGCGTGATGATCAGTACGCAGGCGGCGAGCGTGTAGGCGGCGAGGACGTCGAGACCCGGCAGGAATGTCGCGCTCATGACCTGCGATCAGCGCCCGCCGCCGCTGTCGGTGATGTCGCACGGCA
>DATEKY010000017.1:0-4056 GCA_035277225.1 Xanthobacteraceae bacterium | reverse complement strand
CCTTGCGGGGCGGTCGGCTCGGTCGCGGCGACCTTGGGGCCCGGCGTGCACAGACGTCGTTCCGAAAGCTTCGCGAGCTCGACGAACGTGCCCTGCGGGAAGCGCTGCAGATAGGCGCGCACCGCTTCGCAATCGTTCGACGCATGGACGGAATTCCAGTACGCGACATCGAGCGCGCGATCGTCCGACGGCGCGGCCGCGGTGGGCACAGGGGGCACGTCGACCCGGGTTGTCGCGGGTGGTTCGAGCTTCGCGAAATAGAACGTCTTCGTCATGTCGCTGAGCTGCTGCGGACGCTGGCTGTTGCGCGTATCGCGGCGCACGTCCGCCGCGACCTCCTTCAGCATCACCGACACTTCCAGCCCGGGTTTTGGCAGATGCCGAAGCAGCGCTCCGGTGAACGGACTGTTGCGGTCCGAGCCGTCATTGGCCTCCTGTCCGGGCGCCGCCGCGAACGCGATCAGCGTGTCGCGCCCCTGCGGCTCGATGCGCGCAAGGCCGCGTCCGAGCATCGCGCCACGCTTGAGCGCCGCGAGGCTGCGGCGGAGATTCTCAGCCAGCGGATTGTTGCGGCACGCATCCAGGAACACGAGATTGACCGGCACCTTCGATTCCATCAGGCGCACGATCGCATCGAGCTCGATCGTTTCCGACGAGAGGAGGAATTCGTTCTCGAGCCTGGCGTTGACGGAAACGAGATAGTTCTTCTCGTTCATCTGCAGCCCGTGGCCGGCATAGAAGAACAAGGCGACATCCGCGTCGTCCAGGGTCCGTGCAAACTGTTCGATGGTGCGGGCGAAGCCTTGCTGGTCGAGATCGAGACCGACCAGGACGTCGAATCCGAGCTTCTTCAGGATCGCCGCCACGTCGTTGGCGTCGTTGCCGGGATTTCGCAGCATGGCGGCATGTTTGTACGCCGAATTGCCGACCACGAGCGCAACGCGCCGGTCGGCATTTGCGCTCGAGGAGATGAGCGCCGCGAAGAGAACCCCGGCCACCAGGATCAGACGGGCCAGCATGGGCATCTCCTTCCAGAACCGACCGCGCGCGAGGGCGTGCCGGCGAGCATCCGCGATAGTATCCGGCGCGCCATGGAGTTCAATGGACCCCACGCCGCACCGCGGCAAATCGCGTCGCCCTTCCATTTGTCGTCCTGTGGTCCCCGACAGGTTCACCAAGCTCCGGGCCTTCGGCACCGCCGGCCTGGAACCCGGGGTCGAACGATCGTTCCGGCTCGCCCAGCGGCTGTCCCCGGCAGGTCGCCAATTCCTGAATAGTCAGCTTACATTTTGAGTCGGACTCTCAGGACAGAACATACCAGCTTACCGGAACCGCTATAGCTGCACCGAGCGCCACGCCAACGATCAGATCGCTTGGATAGTGGTGCCCGAGCGCGAGCCGCGCCCACCCGACCAGCAATACGGCGCCTGAGAGCGGGAGGATCGCAGCGGGATACGCGATCGATAGCGGGGTGACGGCGGTCACGGCGGTCATGCAATGGCCGCTCGGAAACGAATAGGCGTCGAGCGGCGCTATGATCGTCCGCATCAGCTTGGGATCGCGGTCGATCGGTCTTGGGCGGGCGATGTAAGTCTTGATGGTCGGATAGACGCAATGCGCAATGAGGGCCGCCGTGATGGCAGCCCAAGCGACGCGCAGGGCACCCCATCCGTGCGCGGCAAAAACAATCATCGCCAACGGAATGTAGATCCAGCCATTGCCCAGATGATTGATCGCGACGGCGAGCGATCGAACAGCAGGCCGCGATGCCGCCGCCACCTGCTGGCGGACCATCGGCATTTCCCACTCGTCGAGGGTCTCAAACCATGCTTTGCCGCTTGCTCGCGCGCTGGTGCTCTCTGTCATGATGACGACACTCCCGATGCCGCAATGAACGCAGACCAAACGTCATCATCGCCCCCAGAACGTCGTCCCCTTCATCTCGCCGGCGCCGGCGAAAGATCCGGTCCGGCAGCAAGCCGTCAACCCGGCACGGCATGCCCCGGCTCCTGAGCCACCGCAGGTTTCGGCTCCTTCACCCGGAACCAGATCACGTAAAGCGCGGGAAGGAAAACCAGCGTCAATGCGGTCGCAACGGCGAGACCGCCCATGATCGCGTAGGCCATCGGGCCCCAGAACACCGCAGGCGCGATCGGAATCATGCCCAGTATCGCGGCTGCGGCGGTCAGGAGGATCGGCCGGAAGCGGTTCGATGTCGCCTCGATCACGGCATTCCAGGGATCGCTGCCGGCCTCGATTTCGGCCTCGATCTGGATCACCAGGATGACCGAGTTGCGCACGATCATGCCGACCAGTGCGACGACACCCAGCAGCGCGATGAAGCCGAGCGGCTTGCCCGAACCGAGCAAAGCCGCCACCACACCGATGAGCCCCAGCGGAGCGGCGCTGAGGACAAGAAACAGCAACTGGAAGCTCTGCAGCTGAAACATCAGAATGGTCAGCATCAAGAGCAGCATCAATGGAACCACGGCGAGGACGGAGAGCTGCGACTTGTGGCTTTCTTCGGCCGATCCCCCGAGCGCGACCCGATAGCCGGCCGGCAGCTTCGCGCTGAACGCGGCGATCTTCGGCTGCAGCACCTGGACCGCAGTCTCGGGCTGGATGTTGTGGGCGACGTCGGCCTGAACCGTGAGTGTCGGCACGCGATCGCGCCGCCAAATCAAGGGGAGTTCCTGCCCGTACTCGATCGTCCCGATCTGAATCAGTGGAACGATCCGGTCGCCCGGAAGCAAAAGCTCCAGGTTGCGGAGCGTGGCGAGCGTCATGCGCTCCTCCTCGCCCGATCGCGCGACAACATCGACCAGATAGTTGCCGTCGCGGATTTGCGTCACATCAACGCCCGACAGCACCGTGTTGAGCGATTGCGCAAGCGACTCGGAGCTCACCCCCAGCATCCGTGCCTGATCCTGATCGACCTTGATGCGAATGTTCTTGCCCGTCTCGATCCAATCGAAATTGACGTTGCGCAGATTGCGATCGTCGGCGATCAGCTGCGCCAGGTTGACGCCGATCTCGCGCACCCGATTGACGTCGGGCCCGCTCACCCGATACTGCACCGGCCATCCGACCGGCGGCCCCATTTCAAGCGGGTAGACGCGGCCGACGACCGACAGCAGTTTCTCCGGGATCGCCTTCTCCAGCCGCGCCCGCACGCGCTCGCGCGCTTCGAGGCTCCTGGTCACCAGCACCGATTGCGCGAAGAAATCGTTCGGAAGCTGGACCAGCAGCGGCAGATAGAACCGCAGGGCGCCGCGCCCCACATAGGTGCTCCACCGCACGACATCGTTGTCGCCGCGCAGCAACTCGTCGAACTGCTTGGCGACCTCCTCGGCTGCGTAGATCGAAGCGCTCTGCGGCAGCTTCAGGTCGACCACCAATTCGGTCCGGTCGGAGGGCGGAAAGAATTGCTGCGGGACAAATCGAAGCCCGACCAGGGACGCGGCGAATAGCGCAAGCGTCAAGACCAGCGTAACCCAGCGGCCACGCAAGACGATCGGCAAGAACCGGCGGAAGCCGCGCAGCACGCGTCCTTCCTTGTGCGCGTGGCCTTCCTTCGATTTCTCCGAGAGCAGCACGACGCCGATCAGCGGCGCAAAAATCGCCGCGACAAACCACGACACGACAAGTGCGATCGCCACCACGGCAAACAGCGAGAAGGTGTATTCGCCGGCCGAGCTCTGAGCCAATCCGATCGGGATGAAGCCGGCAATCGTCACCAGCGTGCCGGTGCCCATCGGAAAATGGGTGGTCGCATAGGCGTAGATCGCGGCCCTCGACTTGTCCCACCCGTCTTCCAGCCTCGACACCATCGATTCGACCGTGATCATCGCATCGTCGACGAGCAACCCGAGCGCGATGATGAGCGCGCCGAGCGAAACGCGCTGCAGGCTGATATTGGTGAGGTCCATCACCACGAAGACGACGGCAAGAACCAGCGGGATCGACAGCGCGACGACGGTGCCTGCGCGCAGGCCGAGACTGAGCAGGCTGACCGCCATCACGATGGCAATCGCCTCCCAAAGCGATTTCATGAAC
>DATEKY010000016.1:0-2484 GCA_035277225.1 Xanthobacteraceae bacterium | reverse complement strand
CACGGTGCCCCTGGCGTCGAGGATCCGCAGCAGGTCGTCGCGGCCGAGGATCCAGGCCGCCGCCGGACGCAGGTCGGGAAAGGCGACGCCGCAGGCCGGCGCGAGCGCGAGGGTGCGGCCGGGCGGCGCCGGATCGAGCCTAAATGTGACCTGGCAGCGCCGGTCGCGATCCGGGTTCGACAGCTCCCACGGCGCGGCAACCAGCACGCGCGCCGCGTCGTTCGGCTCGACCAACGGCGCGGGCGTTTGCGCGAAGGCCGACGCACCGGACAGCATCAGTATCGCGAGCGCAGCAAGCTGTTTGGACATTGCTCCGACGGGCCTTGTTCTCCGCTCATTCCCGCGCAAGCGGGAATCCAGGCCAAGAACTGGGACCCCGCTTTCGCGGGGACGAGCGGGATACTGGTTCGCAATTATGTCTTCTTCACCGGCGTCTCGGGAACCGGCGTGAGCGCGCCCTTGCCGGAGAACCACGACACGAGATTGTTCGCCACCAGCTCATCCATGGCGCGGCGCGTCGCGTGCGAAGCCGAGCCGACATGCGGCAGCAGCACCACGTTGTCCATGCCGATCAGCTCTTGCGGCACCTTCGGTTCGTTGACGAATACATCGAGACCGGCCGAGAGGATGGTCTTGTCCTGCAGCGCCTTGACCAGCGCGTCCTCGTCGATCACCGAGCCGCGCGCCACGTTGATCAGGATGCCGTCCGGCCCGAGCGCCTTCAGCACCTCGGCATTGACGAGGTTCTTGGTCGCGGCCCCGCCTGGCGTGATGACGATGATGATGTCGACGTCGCGCGCCATCTCGACCAGGTTCGGGTAGTGCTTGTAGGGCACGTCCGTCGGCCGGCGCGTGTGATAGACCACCGGCACCTGCATGGCGTCGAGCCGGCGCGCGATCGCCTTGCCGATGCGTCCCATGCCGACGATGCCGGCGGTGCGGTCGCGCAGCGAGGGGGTGAGCTGATAGTCGCCCTTCACCGGCCAATGGCCCTGCCGCAAATAGCGCTCGGCCTGGGGCAGATGGCGCACGGTGCAAAGCAGCAGCCCGAGCGCGGTGTCGGCGACTTCCTCGTTCAGCACATCCGGCGTGTTGGTGACGATGATGCCGTGCTCGCCCGCCCATTTGGCGTCGATGTGGTCGTAGCCGACGCCGAAGCTCGACACGATCTCGAGCTTGGGGAAGCGCGACATGAAGGCGCCGTCGATGCGGCCGTGTCCGCCTGCCGCCGCGATGCCGCGCACCGTCGGCGCGATCCTGGCGACGTAGGCATCATGGTCCGGCACTGCCCAGGCCTTGTGCAACTGGACGCTGGGCGCTTTCGACAGCACTTCTTCGATGATCGGCTTCGGGCCGAACATCGCCACATCGGCTTTTTCGCCGGGCATGAACGCTTCTCCTCGATGGATCGGATAGGGCCAGCGGTTCCAGGCCGGACCGCTGAGTTTTCGAAATGCGACCGCAGAATCCCCGTCTGCCGAAGGGGCGTCAAGCGCGAATCCGGTCGATTTAGCGGCTGGATTTTACCCACCGCCCTGACCGATGATTTTAGCCTTCAGGAGCATTGACTTGAGGCCGCCCACGGTCAATGAGAGGGCGAAGAACTAACATTCTAGCGTGCGGGGCGGCACTGGGAGGTAGCGTATGGCGTCGGTCGGTATTCGCGACGTCAGGAAGGCATTCGGTCCGACGCAGGTGATCCACGGCGTCGACATTTCCATCAACGACGGTGAGTTCGTGGTGCTGGTCGGGCCCTCCGGCTGCGGCAAGTCCACGCTGTTGCGCATGATCGCGGGGCTGGAAAACATCACCGGCGGCGAGATCCGCATCGGCGAGCGCGTGGTCAATAACGTGCCGCCGAAAGAGCGCGACATCGCGATGGTGTTCCAGAATTACGCGCTCTATCCGCACATGACGGTCGCGGCCAATATGGGCTTTTCGCTCAAGCTGCGCGGCGCGCCCAAGAGCGAGATCGACGAGCGGGTGCAGCGCGCGGCGAACATTCTCGGGCTGAAGCCGCTGCTCGAGCGCTTCCCGCGCCAGCTTTCCGGCGGGCAGCGCCAGCGCGTCGCGATGGGCCGCGCGATCGTGCGCGATCCGCAGGTGTTCCTGTTCGACGAGCCGCTCTCGAACCTCGACGCCAAGCTGCGCGTCGCGATGCGCACCGAGATCAAGGAGCTGCATCAGCGGCTGAAGACCACGACCGTCTACGTCACGCACGACCAGATCGAGGCCATGACGATGGCCGACAAGATCGTCGTGATGCACGACGGCATCGTGGAGCAGATCGGCACGCCGCTCGAGCTATACGACCGCCCCGACAACCAGTTTGTCGCGGGCTTCATCGGCTCGCCGGCGATGAACTTCCTGAAAGGCAAGGTCAAGGCAAACGGCTCCGCCGGCTTCGAAGGGCCGCAGGGCGTGAAGCTCCCGCTCTCCGCCGCGCCGGCCAATTCGGACGGCCGTCCGGCGGTGTACGGCATC
>DATEKY010000015.1:0-5236 GCA_035277225.1 Xanthobacteraceae bacterium | reverse complement strand
CGTCACGTTACCGCTGATCGCGCCGGCGGTCGTGTCGGGCTGGATGCTCGCCTTCGCGCTCTCGCTCGACGATCTGGTGCTGGCGAGCTTCGTCACCGGGCCGGGCGCGACCACGCTGCCGATCCGCATCTATTCCGAGGTACGGCTCGGCGTGAAGCCGGAGATCAACGCGGTGTGCACGATCATGATCGCGGTGGTGGCGACCGGGCTGGTCGCGGCGTCGCTGCTCAGCAAGCGGCGGGCGCAGACCGCGGCGCCATTGGGGGCGAGGTTGTGAGTCGATCCTCATCCTGAGGTGCCCGGCGAAGCCGGCCTCGAAGGATGACCTCACGCTCCGAGCTTGCGGCTATGCTTCGAGGCTCGCGCTGCGCGCTCGCACCTCAGTATGAGCGCTGTGTTATTCGCTCCGCGCCCCGGGCGGACGGAACAGGAAAATCAGCAGCCACACCGGCACGATGATCAGCGAGCCGAGCAGCAGGTTCGGCAGCGCCCAGGCGAAGCCCTGGCGCGCCATCTCGGCGAGCCGCTCGGGCGTGATGCCGAAATCCTTCAGGATCTGCTCGGCGGTGATGCCGAAATGCGCCAGGATGGTGCCGACGATCAACGACGCCACCGCGACCTTGACCAGCGTTGCGAGAAGGCGCGCGAGCATACCCTGCCGCCGGAGCCTGTCCGGCGCCTGATTCGTCAGATTCGGCATGATAGCAGTGTTAGAGTATGATCCCGAAAAGTGGGAACCGGTTTTCGGAAAGATCATGCTCCCACGAAAAGCCCGCTCAAGGCTTCGCGGCGGTGGGCTCGGCAGGCGGAGCGGCTGCGGCCGGCGCCTCGTCGCGGTTGAGCTTGTCGATCATGCTGCGCACCGTGTCACGGGTCTTGCGGTCGCGCACCGCGTCGAGCAGCGGCGCGGCAGCGCCGGAGCGGCGGATCAGGCTTTGCGCGTCGGGCAGCATGATCGGATCGTCCCAGCGGCCCTGCACCACGAAGGGCAGCTCGAACGAGGGTGCGCTTTCGGCGCTCGCCGACACCAGCGAGGCGGTGCCCTTGAGGTCGAGGTCGCGCATCGGAATCGAGGCCGAGCCGCTGACCGCAAGGCGTATCGCGCCGCCTTCGAGCTTCACGTCCTCGACCTGCGCGGTCCCGCCCGCAACGCGCAGCGCCACCTCGAGCCGCTCGAACGGCGTGCGTCCGCGGCGGAAGTCGCCCGCGATCGAGAGCGGGCGCTGCTCCAGCCGTTTCAGCAACTGCTCGACATTGAAGCCGGTGAGGGCGCCCTGCCGCGCCGTCAGGCTCGCGGCGCCGGAGAGCGTGCGGGTGAGGGCGAGCACGCTGTCGCCGGAGGCTTCCAGCGAAAACGTCAGATTGCCCTTGCCCTCGAGCCGCTTGAGCCCGAACAGCTCGCCGAGGCAGGCCTCCAGGTCGACGTCGGTGAACTGCAGCTGCGACTTGATGTTGGCGTCCTCGCCCTCCTTGGCAAGCACAAACGCACCTTTCAGCGAGCCGCCGAATGCCTGCGCCTCGCCGATTGCCAGAGTGAGGCGGCCGGAACGCAGATTGGCAGCGAGGCCCGCGCGTCCGAGCTTCGCCGAGCCGAGGGTCACGCGCGCGGCCGAGAGGCGCAGGTCGAGGTCGAAATCCGCAAGCCCGTCGACCGAGAGCGCGGCGCGGCTCCAGTCGCGCTCGTTGGGGCGCAGCACCTCGGCGTTCGAGATGTAGGGCGTGAGGTCGAGCGCCTCGCCGGCGAGCGTGCCCTTCAGCGTCATGCGAGGATCGGTGGAGAGCGCGAGCACACCCTCGGTGACGTTGCCGTCGAGCTCGAGATTGGCGTTGGACAGCGCGAAATTGCCGCCGGTCAGGGTCGTCTGCGCCTTGAGGGCGAAGCGGCCGCCGCCGCCGCCCGGCAGCGGCTGCATGTTGGCCCAGCGCATCAGGTCGCGCAGCGACTTGCCGTCGGTCGCGAGCGTGCCTTCCATCTTCAGGGTCGGGCGCTGGCTGATATGGCCGTCGAAGGCGAGCTTGAACGGCGGTCCGGCGAGCCGGAGCTTCAGGCCGGAGCGGTCGCCCGAGAGCGCGGCGAGCAGATCGGCGGCATTGGCGCTGGCGTCGAACGCCTCGCCGCGCCACACGAAGCGCCCGGTGGCCCCGAAGCTGCGCGCGATCGACGGCCAGGCAAACGACAGTTCGACGTTGGACAGCTCTTCGGCGATGCCGCGCGAGGCCTCGGTCACCGAGATGATGCCCTGGCTGACGCGGATCTCCGAGAACGTCAGCGCGCGTCCGGGATTTCCCGCGCTCGGTTTCAGCGTGCGCGCGAGCGTCGCCATCAGGTTCGACCAGTTCGAACGGCCGTCCGGCTCGACCTTCACAACGATGTGCGGGCGCGTCAGCGAGACATCCGCCGGCTCGATATTGCCGACCAGCAGCGGCAGGAGCTGCAGCTTGGCAGTGAGGCGGTCGGCGGTCAGTGCCGGCGCGGCTCCCGCCTCCCCAAGCGTCACGTCGGAAAAGCTCACCATGGCGGTTGGAAACAGCGAGACCTTGACCTCGCCGCCGATCGTCGGTTCGAGCCCGGTGACGGCGCGGATCTCGGCAATGACCGCGCTGCGCACGGTTGCGGTCGGAATCAGCGCCGAGGCGGCGACAAGCGCGCCGATCCCGACCGCGAAGACGGCCGCGATGACGAGGCTTAGCCGCTTGAGGCCGGTGGCCGAGGACACGCGCGATTCCGGTCAGAGGATGAGAGACGCCGACTATAAAGGCCGGGGACTCACGCGCAACTTTTCATCACCCTCTGTGTCGCTTTTGGGGCGTCCGATTGTGGATCAGGCGGCAGCCGCCTGCACCCCCGAGGCGACCTTGTAGCTCGCCTCGGTCCTGGATTTGATCTCTTCCAGGGTAACGCCCGGCGCGACCTCGATCAGCGTCATGCCACCCGCCTTCTTGTCGATCGAAAACACGCCGAGATCCGTGATCACCATGTCGATCACGCCGGCGCCGGTCAGCGGCAGGGTGCATTTGTGCAGCAGCTTCGGCTCGATCGAGCCGTCCTTCGCCTTGGCCGAATGCTCCATGATCACGACGACCTTCTTGACGCCCGCGACCAGGTCCATCGCGCCGCCCATCCCCTTCACCATCTTGCCGGGGATCATCCAGTTGGCGAGGTCGCCGTTCTCTGCCACCTGCATGGCGCCGAGCAGAGCGAGGTCGATGTGCCCGCCGCGGATCATCGCGAACGAGTCGGCGGAGGAGAAATAACTGGTGGTCGGCAGCTCGGTGACGGTCTGCTTGCCGGCATTGATCAGGTCCGGGTCCTCGTCGCCCTCATAGGGGAACGGGCCGAAGCCGAGCATGCCGTTCTCGCTCTGCAACTGAACCGTCATCCCGGCCGGGATGTAGTTCGATACCAGCGTCGGAATGCCGATGCCGAGATTGACGTAAAAGCCGTCGCGCAATTCCTTTGCGGCGCGTTCGGCCATCTGCTCGCGGGTCCAGGGCATAGGTGTGTCCTCCTCAGGCGGCGGCGGGGCGCTTGCGCAAGGTGCGCTGCTCGATCCGCTTCTCGGCGGTGGTGTGAATGATGCGCTGGACGAACACGCCCGGCGTGTGAATGTGATCGCCGTCGAGCTCGCCCGGCTGCACCAGGTGCTCGACCTCGGCGACGGTGACGCGCGCGGCGGTCGCCATCATTGGGTTAAAGTTGCGCGCGGTCTTGCGGTAGACGAGGTTGCCCTCGGTGTCGCCCTTCCAGGCGTGCACCACCGCGAGGTCGGCGACCAGGCCGGTCTCCATGATGTAGCGCTCGCCGTTGAACACGCGCTCTTCCTTACCCTTGGCGATGTCGGTGCCGACGCCGGTCTTGGTGAAGAAGGCCGGAATGCCGGCCCCGCCGGCGCGCATGCGCTCCGCCAGGGTGCCCTGCGGGTTGAACTCGATCTCCAGTTCGCCCGCGAGGAACTGCTGCGCGAACAGCTTGTTCTCGCCCACGTAGGACGCGATCATCTTCTTGATCTGGCGCGTCTCGAGCAGCAGGCCGAGGCCGGCGCCGTCGATGCCGGCATTGTTCGACACGCAGGTGAGGTTCTTCACCCCGGAATCACGGATCGCCTCGATCAGGACCGTGGGCATGCCGCACAGCCCGAAACCGCCGGCCATGATCATCATGCCGTCCTTCAGCACGCCGTCGAGCGCCGATTTGGCGTCGGGATAGACTTTTTTCATCAGGAAACCCGCCTCCGAAAACCCTTCGTCCCGGTCTGCTTAGCCGCAGACCCGTAAAGGCTCAAGCATCCCGGCGGATGTGTCACGGTATCGGGCCGGTGGTTCCGGAGCCAGCGCGGTCCGGGCCGCTGCCTCATTTGCGAACAAAAAGGGAAACGTGAAAGGTGAGCGTTCACCCGCCCACCGTGATTCGCATGGCCGCCTATCTGCAAAAGCTCAATCCGGACCAGCGCGCGGCGGTTGAGCACGGCATTTCCGCCGCCGACCCGCGGCCGCTGCTGATCATCGCCGGCGCGGGCTCGGGCAAGACCGACACCCTGGCGCATCGGGTCGCCCATCTGGTGATGAACGGCGCCGACCCGCACCGGATATTGCTGCTGACCTTCTCGCGCCGCGCCGCCGCCGAGATGGAGCGGCGCGCCGAGCGCATCTTGAATCGCGCGAGCGGCGCCAACGCGGCCGCCTCCCTCGCCTGGGCCGGCACGTTCCACGCCATTGGCGCGCGGCTGTTGCGCGAGTACGCCGAGCGCATCGGGCTCGACCGTGCCTTCACCATCCACGACCGCGAGGATGCGGCCGACCTGATGAACCTAGTGCGGCATGAGCTCGATCTGTCGCGCACCGAGAGCCGTTTCCCGACCAAGGGCACGTGCCTTGCGATCTACTCGCGCGCGGTGAACAGCGAGACGCCGCTCGACGAGGTGCTCGGCCGCGCATTCCCGTGGTGCGCAAACTGGGCGGCCGAGCTGAAGAAGCTGTTCGCCGGCTACGTCGAGGCGAAGCAGCATCAGAACGTGCTCGATTACGACGACCTCTTGCTCTACCTCGCGCACATGCTGGCCGAGCGCGATTTCGCTGCCGAGATCGGCGCGCGCTTCGACCACGTCCTGGTCGACGAATATCAGGACACCAACCGGCTGCAGGCCTCGATCCTGCTGGCGCTCAAGCCGGACGGGCGCGGGCTGACCGTGGTCGGCGACGATGCGCAATCGATCTACTCGTTCCGTGCCGCGACGGT
>DATEKY010000014.1:0-7921 GCA_035277225.1 Xanthobacteraceae bacterium | reverse complement strand
CACCCTGAGGTGCGAGCCGCGCTTGCGGCGAGCCAGGCAAGTCGGCTGCGGCCGCCTTGCCCAGTAGTGAAACCAATCTCGGGTAAATCCGAGATTGTCGGGCGACGGCGCTTGCACCGAGCTTGCAGCCATCCTTCGAGGGCCGCTTCGCGGCCACCTCAGGATGGCGCCGCGAGAGTGGCATGAGCTAACCCCCGCCTATTCGACTAATTGCTGTAGGTGCAGCGCCCCGCCGCGCGACCATGTCGGCGCCCCACAGGGCGCCAATAAACTTATATAAAAACAAGGTCTTGAGTGAATCGTCTTAGACTTTTCGCCTACGACGACTGGCGCAAAGACAGGCGCCGCTGGGGCATGAATAGGGTTTCCCCAGGAACGCGAACGGACACCGCGCGCATTCCGTCAACAAGGGGGAGAAGCTTATGGCCACCATGACCGCCGACGGCAGGGTCGTCGCAACACCACAGAACGATCGCCTGGTCATCTTCGCGTCGTCGCTCGGCACCGTATTCGAGTGGTACGATTTCTACATTTACGGAACGCTCGGGGCCATTCTCGCCAGCAAGTTCTTCTCCGGCGTTGCGCCGACCTCGGCCTTCATCTTCACGCTGCTCGCCTTCGCGGCCGGCTTCGCGGTGCGCCCGTTCGGCGCGCTGGTGTTCGGCCGGCTCGGCGACCTGGTCGGCCGCAAATACACCTTCCTCGTCACAATGACGCTGATGGGCTTCGGCACGTTCCTGATCGGCGTGCTGCCGACCTACGCGTCGATCGGCATCGCGGCACCGATCCTGCTGATCGTGCTGCGCCTGGTGCAGGGCCTCGCGCTCGGCGGCGAGTACGGCGGCGCCGCCACCTACGTCGCCGAGCATGCGCCGAACGGCAAGCGCGGCCTCTACACCTCGTGGATCCAGACCACCGCGACGCTCGGTCTGTTCATGGCGCTGCTGGTCATCCTCGGCATCCGCACCGCGATGGGCGAGGAGGCGTTTACCGACTGGGGCTGGCGCATTCCGTTCCTGCTCTCGGTCGTGCTGCTCGGCGTCTCGATCTGGATCCGGCTGCAACTCGCCGAGTCGCCTGCATTCCAGAAGATGAAGGAAGAAGGCAAGCAGTCGAAGGCGCCGCTCAAGGAAGCGTTCGGCAACTGGGCCAATGGCAAGATCGCGGTGCTCGCGCTGCTCGGCGCCACCGCCGGCGAGGCGGTCGTGTGGTACGGCGGACAGTTCTATGCGCTGTTCTTCCTCACCCAGACCATCAAGGTGCCCGCCGTCCAGGCGCAGATCATGATCGTGATCGCGCTCGCACTCGCGACGCCCTTCTTCATCCTGTTCGGCTGGCTCTCCGACAAGATCGGCCGCAAGCCGATCATGATGGCGGGCTTCCTGCTCGCGGTCGTCACCTACTTCCCGCTGTTCCAGGGCATCACGCACTTCGCCAACCCGGCGCTGGAAAAGGCGCTGGCGGAATCGCCGGTGACGGTGGTGGCCGATCCGGCGCAGTGCTCGTTCCAGCTCAAGCTGACCGGCACCGAGACCTACACCAAGCCGTGCGACGTCGCGAAGTCCGCGCTGGTCGCGCGCTCGGTGAACTACAACAATGAGTCGGCGGCGCCGGGCGCGCCGGTCGTCGTGAAGGTCGGCAGCGACAGCTACACCGCCGGCACGCCGGACTTCGTGAAGAACCTCAACGCCGCCATCACCAAGCACGGCTATCCGGCCTCGGCGGATGTGAACCAGATCAACTACCCGATGACGGTGCTGTTGCTGTTCATCCTCGTCGTCTACGTGACGATGGTGTACGGCCCGATCGCGGCCTGGCTGGTCGAACTGTTCCCGACCCGCATCCGCTACACCGGCATGTCGCTGCCCTATCACATCGGCAACGGCTGGTTCGGCGGCTTCCTGCCCGCGACCGTGTTCGCGATCGTGGCGGCCACCGGCAACATTTACTCGGGCCTGTGGTACCCGATCATCGTCGCCGCGATGAGCTTCGTGGTGGCGCTGATCTTCCTGCCCGAGACGAAGGATCGCGACATCAATCGCATCTGACGCTTTGGCGCAGATGCAAATCGAGAGGCCGGTGGCGCAAGCCGCCGGCCTTTTGCGTTGAGAGGGCGGGTATACGCTCGGTCTCCTGCCCTTCCCCTTGAAGCGTCGGGCGGGATCGAGAGAACGACGCCAAGTCTTGAGATCGCGCGGCGCGGCTGATATCCCGCTGCCACGGCCTGTGGCCGAATGCCGGATTAGCTCAGCGGTAGAGCAGCGGTTTTGTAAACCGAAGGTCGGGGGTTCAATCCCCTCATCCGGCACCAGCTACGCCCGCTTCGCCTTGCCCTTGCCGGTGGCGGCCGCCGGCGCGGCCGGCATCGCTTCACGCGCGAGCCGCAGGGCGCGCAGGCGCTCCATGTTCTTGTTTACGGCATCCTGCTCGGCGCGATACTGCTTCCACGCCGCCTCGCCTTCGAGGGCCTGCCGCTCTTTCCTGACGTGGAGCGGCTCAGGCTTGGGGCGTGTGTCGGTCTGCATCGGCGGTCGTGCTCCTTGCCGGAATGGATGATCGCGACAGGCGGGAGCACCGGGCTCGACCGTCCGCGCCGTGAATCGCTAACGACCGTCAACGCGCTGCGGCGAACATAGTTCCACTTGATGCAAAACAAGCCTTGCCCGAAAACGTTCCTTGCTCGATCATGCGCGCAAACGCCCCTTCCAACCACCCTTTGATTTCGACCTCGAATCGTCCCCATAAGACCGCATGGCCAAACAGAAAGTCGCCTTCAAGCTGAACCGCATCGCCGAGGGCGAGTGGCAGATCATCGCGGAATATCCCGGGGTCGAGGACCGCTACATCAAGGGGTTCACCAGCAAGTCCGAATGCCACGACTGGCTGAACGGCACGCGCAAGATCGACTGGCTGCGCTCGCAGGGCTACGCGAAGTAACACCGTCCCCGCGCAACAACTCACATCGCATTCGCGAGGCACGGATCGAGCACCGCGTGGTTCTCGTCGAGCCGCTTGTAGCCGCCCTTGAAGACGACGCGGTCGCCGGCCTTCATGTCGTTGCCCTGATAGGTCACGCACATCACGCGCACGTCCGAGCACATCACCAGGTACCAAAGCACGCCGTCGGTCTTGACCAGCGTCAGACGTCCCTCGACCGCGAGGTCGATGCGGGTCTCGGACGGCACGAGCCCGGCCGACATGCTGCGCACCTCGTCGCAGGCAGCGTGCCGCTCCGGCGGAAGGTCGCCGGCCGAGAACGCCGGGCGGTTGTCCGGCGTGTTCGCCGCCAGGCAAGGCGAGGCGAGGAACGCGAGTGCGATGAGAAGCCGGCGCATCGGCGATACCAAGCCGCGCTTTGCGGCGAATTTCGGCTGCCCGCCACGCCTTCCCCGCTTCGCCTCTGCTGCCGCCGCTAGCGCAATCTCCAAACGATAAGGCCGCCGATGATGACGGCCATCCAGACGATCAAACCGAAGATCGCGGCGGCATCGCGCGATACCGCGACCCTGCCGTTCGGCAGTGGTGCGAACGGATTCCACCACGAGCCCGGCCGATCCTCGACCTTCAGCCACCCAAGGGAGATGACCGGCAGGAGGAACTTGCCGGTGTAGTAACAAAGGCCGTCGAACAGCATCTGGAACAGAATGTCCGCCATCGGCCCCCCTGCGGACGAACGCTTAACGTCCGATCTTCCGGGTCTTATAAACTGCCGCAGGATCGCAGCACCCCACAACTTGGCCTCATTCGGCCGCCATTGCGCCGCACATGCGCAAGACTTTTAGCGCCTTCGCCATCCTGCTCGTGCTCTGGCTCGGCTACATCGCTTGGCCGTTCGCGTCGCTGTTTTCCGTCGTGCGCGCCGCGCAGGCGCGCGACGCCGTCGCGCTCGCACAGCGCGTGGATTTTCCCAAGCTGCGCCGTTCGATGGCGGTGCAGATCCTGCAGGCCTATGCGGGCCTGTCCGGAATCAAGCTCGAGGGCGCGAGTGTTGCCATCGGGCTGACCGCGGCATTCGCCGATCCGTTGATCGAGAAGCTGCTGACGCCGGCCGCGCTCACGGAGCTGATGCGCAGCGGCTGGCCGAGGGACGCGCTCGGCGACGACGTGCCGCCCGACGCGCAGGGGCTCGCCTCCGCCGGACTCGGCAATGTGTGGCAGCTCTATCTCAACTCGGATTACGGCATCGGCACCGTGCGCGTTTCGTTGCCGATCCATCAGCCGAAGGACAAGCAGTTCCGGGTCGAACTGAGCCTGTCGGACTGGACCTGGAAGCTGTCGGGCCTCGACCTGCCGGTCGCCCTGAAGGAGCGCCTCGCGCGCGAGCTCGCGCGGCAACAGGGCAAGCCCTGACGCCTCGCCTCACAAGCAAGTGTCCGCCTTGTCCTGCGCACCTGAGCCGGCGCAAGGTGTCTGTGGCTTCGAGAGCCGCTGCAGCCGCAGATGCGCATCCGCCAGCGCGACTATCTCGGTTGCGGATTTCGGCGGCAGAACGCTCGCCTTGCGCAGATCCGCAATCGCCTGCTCCCGCCTGCCCTGCGCTTCGTGGATCAGCGCGCGCGTATGATAGATCTCGACAGTTTCGAAGGAGAGGGCGATCGCCTTATCGAGATCGGCTCGCGCGCGGTCGTACTCCTTCTTCCGGTGCAAGGCGAACGCGCGCGACGCCAGCGCGTCGGCGTCGTCGGGTGCCCCCTTCAGAGCCTCGCTGAGATCGGTGATGGCGCGCTCGACGTCGCCCTTGGCGAGCAAGGCCTTGCCGCGTATCCGCCGAAACAGCGGCGCATTGTCGCCGGACACCAAAAGGCGATCGAGCGCGGCAATCGCCCGGTCGTGCTGCCCCGTGACGAATAGCATGTAGGCTTGGCCGTAGAGCGCATCGGCATCGTTCGGACTGAACTCCAGCACACGGTCGAAATCGGCTGCGGCCTCGGTCAGCCGGCGTTTTCCCATCAGGGCGAGGCCGCGCCCTGCCAGCGCGGCGCGGTGTTTGGGCACGAGGGCAAGCGCGCGGTCGAAGTCGGCAATCGCTTCGTCTTCCTTGTTCTGCTGCAGCAGGGCTCTGCCCCGGCCGGCGTAGGACGCTGCATGCTTTGAATCCGACGCGAGAGCGAGGTCGAATTCGGTCAGCGCGCGCGTGAAGTCCCCCTTGGTCAGAAAGACCGCCCCGCGCCCCGCGAGCGCATCGGCAAAGGTCGGATCGGTTGCCAGGATGGCGTCGTAGGCCGCAAGCGCGCGATCGAAGTCTCGCATTGCGCCAAGTGCGGTGGCCCGCATGGTTTGCAGTTTGCGATCCTTCGGGTTGAGAGCGATCGCCTTGTCAAAATCCACGATCGCCGCGTCGAACTGCTTCTTCTCGGTGCGGATCAGCGCGCGCGCCGCGTAAGCCGCGCTCGCATTCGGATCGAGCCCGACCGCGCGGTTCGCGGCCTCGAGCGCTTCGTCGTTCTTGCCCTGCCAGAACAGCGCCGTCGCCAGATTCACCAGTTGCTGGACCGGCGCCGTGGGCGGCCCGCTCGCGGCTTTCGGCCCCTGGCCGCGCGAGGCGAGGATGATCTCCTTGAATTTCGCCGCGCGCGCATTCGATGGGTCGATCGACAGAACGCGATCGTAGTCGGCGATCGCGCGATCGAAGGCGCCCTTGCGTTCGAGGACAATCGCGCGATTGGTCAGCGTCAGCACGCTCGGCGCGAGTTGCACGGCGCGGTCGAGGTCGCTCAGCGCCGCATCGAGCTCGCCGCGGTCGCGCAGGATGATCCCGCGGTTGTTGAAGGCGCGTACGGCGAGCGCACTGAGCTGGATCGCACGACTGTAGGCATCGAACGCCTTATCGTTGTTACCGCTCTCGCCCCAGACCTCGCCTAAGGTCTCGTGCATGGCATAATCGTCGGGCTTCAGGGCGATCGCGCGCTCGAGGTCGGCAATCGCACGTTCGAACTCGCGCTTCTTCGAGAGCGCCATGGCGCGGACGCGCAGCACGGTTCGGTTGTCGGGCTCGATACCGATCGCCTTGGTCAGCGTCGCAACGGCGGCATCATAGTCGCGGTTGTTGAAGCTGCTGGCGCCGTCGCGGATCCAGGTCATCACGTGCGGATTCTCGGACGCCGGCGGACCGGCCGGCGCGCCGCCTGACTGTTGTTTCTGAGCAGGCGCTGCTGCGCTGCCGCTCTGCCGCTGCCTGCCACCCATGTGATCGGGAATCCAGAACGCCTGCTCCTGGGGAACGCCACCTGCTTTGGGTGGAAGTGGCGCCGATGCTGCCGCCGGCGGCGGCGTGGTCTTTGGGCCCTGAAACATGGTGGCCTTGGCGCCGTCCGCCCTCGCCGACAAGGCGCGCGAGCGCATCTCGGAGGCCCGCTGGTGGCCGGGCGAGAGCTTCAGCACGCGATCATAGTCTATGATGGCGCGATCATAGGCGCCCAGGGCGCTATGGGTGTTGGCCCGTCCCATCACGTAATCCACATTCTTGGAATCGAGCTCGATTGCGCGGGTGTAGTCGGGGAGCGCGAGATCGAGGCGCCCGTTCAGGATATAGGCGCGCGCACGCGCGATCCAGTAAATGGGGTCCTTCGGCCGCAGCGCCACGGCACGGTCGTGGTCTGCGATCGCGCGCTCCAGCATCCGCATTTGGCTGTAAACCTGGCCGCGCAGGCCGTAGCCGTAGGCCGCCTTCGGCTTGAGCTTGATCACCTCCTCGGCATCCCTCATCGCCTGGGTCAGATCGCCGCGGCGGAGAAGCAGTTCGCAACGCGCCGCATAGGAGCTGTCGTAGCGGGGATCGAGCGCGATCGCCGCGCTGTAGTCGGCAAGCGCCTCGTCGATCTTGTCGCGCCGCTGGTGGATCATGCCGCGCCAGAACAGCAGCTCGGCAGAATTCGGATCGAGCTTGATCGCCTGAGTGATGTCGGCCCAGGCCGCGTCGAGCTGCAGCTGATGGGTCAGCCAGCCGCCGCGTATGCGATAGGCATCGGCGTGCTCGCGCTGGCTGCGCGTGGCGTCGTTGATAACGGCGGTACAGGCCGAGATCATGGTCGCGTCCTTGCGCGCCCGGCATGCGGCCATATCGTCCGCGCGCGCCGCCACGCTCGCCAGCAAGAGCAAAAACGCCGCAATCATGGAACCAAATTGCACCGGAATCCGCCAACTCTGGTTGTGTCCCAAAACTATACCAGAACGGGTTGCTGGACAATTCACGGCGCGTTCGCAGGGATCGGAATCGGCCGGTCCGGCGTGGTGCTTGGCACTTCGCCGGACTAGGATTGCCGCCATGCGTTTTCTTCTTGCCGCATCCGTCACGCTTGCGAGTCTCACTGCCGCGCAGGCCGGCACGATTGTGACCCGCAGCTACAACGATCCGTTCTCCTTCGGCATGACGCGCGAGCAGGTCGAGCGCCTCGCGCAGGCCCCGCTGATCTATCTCTCCGGCCCGCGCGGCTCGGAGCGCTACCTGATCAAGCGCCTCTCGACGGTGCCCGGCTTCTATCCGGTCGACACCAGCATCGTGCTCCAGTTCCGCCGCGGCCGCCTCACCGGCTGGCGCCGCGACTGGCAGATGCGGCCCTGGTGGTTCTGAAACGCGGCTGGAACGCGGGCGCCGCTTGTCTTATGACTCTGCCCATGTGCGGCAGCGCCGCCAGAATAAATACGCGAGGAACCCCATGACCACGCTCGGCACCATGGAAGAACTGCCGCTCGATTATCGGGAGGCGGTGCAGAACGCCAACACCACGCCGCTGTGGCCGCTGATGCGCAAGGCGCTGCCGCACGACACGCCGGTGCCGCAGAGCAAGGCCTGCCTCTGGGCCTTCGACAAGATCCGTCCCCTCCTGCTGCGCGCCGGCGAGCTGACCCCGGTCGAGAAGGCCGAGCGGCGCGTGCTGATCCTGTCCGACCCGGGCCGCGGCCCCGGCGCGATGCGCGTCGC
>DATEKY010000013.1:0-7232 GCA_035277225.1 Xanthobacteraceae bacterium | reverse complement strand
AGACCATCTTCGAAAACCGCTTCATGCACGTCCAGGAACTCGTGCGGCTCGGTGCGCGCATCCAGCTCGATGGAGAATCCGCGATCATTGAAGGTGTGGACGCACTCAAGGGCGCGCCCGTGATGGCGACCGACCTGCGCGCCTCGGTGTCGCTCGTCATCGCCGCGCTCGCGGCCGAGGGCGAGACCATGGTGAACCGGGTCTATCACCTCGACCGCGGTTTCGAGCGGCTGGAAGACAAGCTCGGCCGCTGCGGCGCCACGGTGGAGCGGATCAGCGGGTGATTCGCGTAGCCGCGTAGGGTCGGCAAAGCGTGTCGCTGCGTCCGCGGCGATCCGCGTGCCCACGCGTGCGAGACACCGTGTTGCCGTGGGCACAGCGCGCAAGCGCGCCTTTGCCCACCCTACAAGTCACGCACTGCGGCGCGACCGTGGAGCAGATCAGCCGTTGATTCTGCGCAAGGCAGGCTGAACGGAACTTTGCTATAGTCCGCCGACTCAAACCTCGTCCTACTGCCGATGGAAGCCCGCCTGCACGTCCAGCCGACCGCGCTGGAGCTGTTCACTCCGAAGCTCGTTACCGTGTTTCGCGAAGGTTACGGCCTCGCGGAGCTGCGCGCCGATGCGCTCGCGGGCCTGACGGTTGCGATCGTCGCGCTGCCGCTTTCGATGGCGATTGCGATCGCCTCCGGCGTCGGGCCGGAGAGGGGCCTCTACACCGCGATCATCGGCGGTTTCCTGGTGTCGCTGCTCGGCGGCAGCCGGGTGCAGATCGGCGGACCGGCGGGCGCCTTCATCGTGCTGGTCGCCGCGACCGTGGAGCGCCACGGCTATGACGGGCTGGTGCTCGCCACCCTGATGGCGGGGGCGATCATGATCGTGGTCGGCTTCTTCCGGCTCGGCGCCTACATCAAATACATTCCCTATCCGGTGACGGCCGGCTTCACCGCCGGCATCGCGGCGATCATCCTCACAAGCCAGCTCAAGGAGCTGTTCGGGCTCGACCTCGCGCACGAGCCGGGCGAGTTCATCCCGAAGCTGGTCGCATTGTGGGGGGCGGCCGGAACCATACGGCCCAGCGCGGTGGCGATCGCGCTCGGCGCGCTGGCCTTGATCGTGTTGCTGCGCCGCTTTCGCCCGCACTGGCCGGGCTTCCTGATCGCGATCGTGCTGGCGGCAGCAGCGGCCGCCGCGCTCGGTCTCGACGTCGCGACCATCGGCTCGCGCTTCGGCGGGATCCCGAGCTCGCTGCCCAGCCCGTCGCTGCCCGCATTCACCTTCGAGAAAGCGCACGCGGTGCTGCCCGACGCGCTTGCCATTGCGCTGCTCGGCTCGATCGAATCGCTGCTCTCGGCGGTCGTGGCGGACGGGCTCACCGGGCGCCGGCATCGCTCGAACTGCGAACTGGTCGCGCAGGGCGTCGCCAATGCCGGCTCGGTGATGTTCGGCGGCATCTGCGTCACCGGCACGATCGCGCGCACCGCGACCAACATCCGCGCGGGTGCCCGCGGGCCGCTCGCCGGCATCTTCCACTCGCTCTATCTGATGCTGTTCATGGCGGTCGCGGCGCCGCTCGTCTCCTACGTGCCGCTCGCCGCGCTCGGCGCAGTGCTCGCCGTCGTCGCCTGGAACATGGCGGAGAAGGACGAGTTCATCGCGCTGCTCAAGTCCTCGCGCGGCGACGCGTTCGTGCTGCTCGCGACCTTCCTGCTCACCGTGTTCGTCGACCTGACCACTGCGATCGCGGTCGGCGTGGTGACCGGCTCGTTCCTGTTCCTGCACCGCATGGCGGAGACCGTCGAGGTCGAAGGCGGATCGCTCGCAACCGAGGATGTGGCGGACAACGGCGACGATCGGTTGCCGGGCGACGGCATGAACGAAGATGTGTTCGTGTTCCGCATCTCGGGCGCGTTCTTCTTCGGCGCGACCGCGCGGGTCAGCACCATTCTCGACCGCGTCGGCGAGCGGCCCGGCGTGTTCATCCTGGATTTTTCCGCTGTTCCGCTGATCGACAGCACCGGCGCACGGGCGCTGCACGGCTTCGTGCACAAGCTGCAGCGCTCCGGAACGAAGATCTATTTCAGCGGCGCACGTCCCGCCGTGCAGCTCACGCTGATGAGCGCGGGACTGCGCGAGCCGGCCGTGACGTACAGCAAAAGCGTCGCGGCCGCGCAGGAGGCGGTGCGCCCCTGACCCTCATGGTGAGGAGCGGTCTGTAGGGCAAAGGCGCGCGCTTGCGCGACGTGCCCACGGCAACATGCGTCGTGACGTGGGCACGCGCATCCTACGCGTTGAGCCCCCGCACCACCAGCCGGTTCAGCCGCGCCGCAAACGCCGCCGGATCGTCCGGCACTTCGCCATCCAGTATCTGCGCCTGCTCGAACAGCAGCGATGACAGGTCGGTCACGTCGGCGTCGTGCGCGTCCTTCTGCGCGCGCGCCAGCGCCTTCACCAGCGCATGCTTCATGTTCAGTTCGAGGATCGGCTTGACCCCGGCGCCGCGGTTCTGGCGCGAGAGCAGCCGCTCGATCTCCAGATCGGGGCCCTGTTTCGCCGCCACCAGACAGGCCGGACTGTCGGCGAGACGCTGCGAGGGCAGCACGTCCGAGACGCGCTCGCCGAGCGCCGATTTCACCGCGGCGATCACCGCCGTCTCGTCGGTCTTCTCGGCTTCGCCCTGCTGCGGCTCGTCTTTCTTGGTCTCGTCGAGCAGCGGCACGAGGCTGAAATCGACGTCGCTCTTGCTCAGCGACTTGAGCGGCTTGCCCTCGAAGCCGGGCGGCATCATGGTCCAGAACGCATCGACCGGATCGCTCAGCAGCAGCACCTCGATGCCGCGCGCGCGTGCCGCCTCGAGCTTCGGGTTCGACTTGAGGCGATCCGCGCTCTCGCCGACCAGATAGTAGATCTCGGTCTGGTTGGATTTGAGGTCCGCGACATATTGCTTGAGCGAGCGCGCCTTGCCGGCGGTGGTGTCGAAGCGCGCGAGCGCCAGCAACTGCTCGCGCTTCTCGAAGTCCTCGTAGATGCCTTCCTTCAGCACCGGGCCGAAGGCGTCCCAGATCTTGCCGAACGTCTCGGCGTCCTTCTCGGCGAGGGTTTCGAGCTCCGTGAGCGCGCGGCCGGTGATCGCTTTGCGGATCGCCGCGACCTGCGGATTGTTCTGCAGCATCTCGCGCGAGATGTTGAGCGGCAGGTCCTCGCTGTCGACCACGCCGCGGATGAAGCGCAGGTAGGTCGGCAGCAGGTCGGCGTCGTCGGTGATGTAGACGCGGCGCACGTAGAGCTTCACGTGGCCCTTGCGCGCCGGATCGAACAGGTCGTACGGCCGCGACGAGGGCGCGAACAGCAGCACCGCGTAGGAATAGCGCCCCTCGGCGCGGTAGTGGATCGTCAGCGCCGGCTCGTCGAAGGCGTGCGCGATGGTCTGGTAGGCCTGGGTGTAATCCTCGGGCTTGAGCTCCGATTTCGGCTTCTGCCAGAGCGCGCTCGCCGAATTGATCTGCCCGGTCTTCGGCTCGCCCTCCTTCTGCGCCTCGGTGAGCTCGATCGGGAACAGGATGTGATCCGAATAGGTCGAGACGACGCGGCGGATCTCCTGCGGCTCGAGATATTTCTTCGCGTCGTCCTTCAGGTGCAGCACGATCTCGGTGCCGCGCGTCACGCGCGCTGCCTGCGCCTCGTCGGCGCGCGCGATGTCGAAGCCTGCGCCGCCCTGCGAGGACCAGACCCAGGTCTCGTCGGTGCCGGCGCGGCGGCTCGTGACCGTGATGCGGTCGGCCACCATGAACGCCGAATAGAAGCCGACGCCGAATTGCCCGATCAGGCTGCTGCCGTCCTTCGCCTCGGACAGCTTGCTCATGAACGCGCGCGTGCCGGAGCGCGCGACGGTGCCGAGATTGTCGATCAGCTCCTGCCGGTCCATGCCGATGCCGTTGTCGGCGATGGTCAGGGTGCCGGCCGCCGTATCCGGCGTGATGCGGATCGCGAGCGGCGCGCCGTCGGCTGTCAGCTCCGGCCTGGCGATCGCCTCGTAGCGCAGCCGGTCGCAGGCATCCGAGGCGTTGGAAATCAGCTCGCGCAGGAAGATATCGGTCTCGGAATAGACCGAATGCACCATCAGCCGCAAAAGCTCGGCCACTTCGGCCTGGAACGGATGGGTCTGGGTCTGCGCGTCGCTCATGGTCCCCGCTCGTGGTGGTCAAAACGGTTTCGATATAGAGCCGGGCCGCGGAGGTGCAAGCCTACCAGACCTGTTTGAGGTGACCGCTGGCGACGAGTTCGCCGACACGCCGGCCGGTCCTGTACTGGATGCCGCCGCCGGGCTGATCGAACCACGCCGCCGCTCGCCCGGCCGCAACGCGCAGCGGCTTCACGACCTGATAGCGGTAGTACGGCATTTTCAGGCGGTCATACGGGACGGAGCGGCCCATGTAGGACGCATCGGCCGGCGCCAGGAACCTCCCGCCGGGCTGGCCGAAGCGGTCGATCACGGCGCCGGGTTTGAGCACGAGGGACCGCACGGGTCCGGCAAATCCGTCACGCCTGGGGAAGTCGTAGCGGCAGGCTTTGGTCAGCCACGTCGGCCGCAGATCCGGCCGCGCGTCCCACGGCGCATCCCATGGACGGTCGCATCGCGCCTGCGCGCCGGAGAGCAGTCCGAGCATCACGGCAAACGACAGCAGCAACGTGCGCATGATCTCCTCCTGGTCATTGTCATGGCAAAATTGCACGCTTTGGTCGCATTCGCGCAAGCGCGAAATGACCGCGGGCCCAACCGGCGCGGCGCGCGGGCAGGCCGCCGGCGCGGCGGTTCCGTTACGGATTGCGGGTGAAGATCACGCTCAGATTGTTCGCCGGCATGGCGACGGTGCGGCTCAAAGCGAGCCCGTGCCGCTCGGCGAGTGCCACGACGTCATCGAGTTCGCGCACGCCCCATGCGGGGTCGCGCGCTCTCAGGCTCTCGTCGAAGGCCGCGTTGCTCGGCGCGGTGTGCCGGCCGTGCTCGCGAAACGGCCCGTAGAGATAAAGCGGGCTGCCGGCCGCAAGCACGCGCGCGGCCCCCGCGATCAATCCCTCGGCGGCACGCCACGGCGCGATGTGGATCATGTTGATCGACACGATCGCGTCCGCATGCGCCACCGGCCAGGCCGGCGCCGCGGCATCCAGTTCGAGCGGCGCAAGCAGGTTCGGCAACTGGGCTTGCGCCGCATGCGCCGCGATGCTGCGCCGCGCCTGCTCGTCGGGATCGGTCGGCTGCCAGACGAGATGGGGCAGGGCGGAGGCGAAATGAACCGCGTGCTCGCCGCTGCCGCTCGCGATCTCCAGCACGGTTCCCGGCGCAGCCAGCACCTCCCGCAATACCGCCAGGATCGGAGCGCGGTTGCGCGCCACGGCGGGCGCGGTGAGGGCGTTGTCAAACGAAGCCGCCATGAGCCAAACTCAAGCCTTGCGCCGTTCCGGCGCCGTCACCACCTAGCCGACAACACCGAAACATCAAGCAAGGCCCCATGCAACCGCTGAAACTCATTGCGCTTGATCAGGACGACATCGCGGTCGTCTCGACCCATCTGCAGGACGCAGTGGTCAAGGTTGCCGACATCATCTGGCTGCCGTCCGAGAAGCGGCTGGTTCTCGGCCTCAACCGGTTCGACTGGGAGGCTTGCGGCGAGGTCACTCCGTGCTATCAGCGCCGCCGCACGGCGCTGCGTTTCGAGCGCGTGAACGCACTCCGCTGCCGCAATGTGAACCCGGCCTCGAAGGAGGCCGTGCTCAATCTGCTCGCGGTCGAGTTCGACGAAACCGACGCGCCGGGCGGGACCGTCACGCTGATTTTCTCCGGCGGGGCGGCCCTGCGGCTCGACGTCGAGTGCCTCGAATGCGAATTGGCCGATCTCGGGCCGAGCTGGACCGCCAAGGCGCGGCCGGCGCACGAGGTCGAGCCCGCCCCGCGGGGTTGACGGCCCACCCGCCCGCTCGCAAAGCTCGCGGCCACCCTCCCCCAAGCGGGGGAGGGATCAAGAGAGCCGCAATGCCCATCCGCCTCGACGCCCGCGCCGCCGACTTTCCCGCGACATTCCGCACATTCCTCGACGCCAAGCGCGAGGCCTCGGCCGACGTCGAGCAGGCGGTGCGCGCCATCATCGCCGACGTCGCGGCGCGCGGCGATGCGGCGCTCACCGAGCTGACGGCGAAATTCGACCGCGTCGACCTGCGCGCCATCGGCATGCGGGTGCGCCCGGACGAGCTCGAGGCCGCAACCGCGGCCTGCGACGCCGCCGCGCTCGATGCGCTGAAGCTCGCGCGCGACCGCATCGAGACCTATCACCGCCGCCAACTGCCCACGGATGACCGCTGGACCGATCCGCTCGGCGTGGAACTCGGCCACCGCTGGACCGCGATCGAGGCGGTCGGGCTGTATGTGCCCGGCGGCACGGCGGCCTATCCGTCCTCGGTGCTGATGAACGCCGTGCCGGCCAAGGTCGCGGGCTGTCCGCGCGTCGTGATGGTGGTGCCGGCGCCGGACGGCAAGCTCAATCCGCTGGTGCTTGCGGCCGCCCGGCTCGCCGGGGTTGACGAAATCTATCGCATCGGCGGCGCGCAGGCGGTCGCGGCGCTCGCCTACGGCACCGCCACGATCGCGCCGGTCGCCAAGATCGTCGGACCGGGCAACGCCTATGTGGCGGCGGCAAAGCGGCTCGTGTTCGGCCGGGTCGGCATCGACATGATCGCGGGCCCGAGCGAGGTGCTGATCATCGCAGACCGCAACGCCAATCCGGAATGGATCGCCGCCGATCTCTTGGCGCAGGCCGAACACGACACGGCGGCGCAGTCGATCCTGATCACCGACGATACCGCACTCGCCGCTGCGGTCGAGCAGGCGGTCGAGGGGCAGTTGAAGACCTTGCCGCGCGGAGCGGTCGCGGCGGCCTCGTGGCGCGATTTCGGCGCGGTCATCCTGGTGGGCAAGCTCGACGATGCGGTGGCGCTGACCGACGCGATTGCGCCCGAGCACCTCGAAATCGAAACGCACGACCCGGAGCCGCTCGCGGCGAAAATCCGCAATGCCGGCGCGATCTTCCTCGGCAGTCATACCCCCGAAGCCATCGGCGACTATGTGGCCGGCTCGAACCACGTGCTCCCAACGGCGCGTTCGGCGCGCTTCTCATCAGGTTTGGGCGTGCTCGACTTCATGAAACGCACCTCGATCCTGCGGCTTGATGCCGGTGCGCT
>DATEKY010000012.1:0-4378 GCA_035277225.1 Xanthobacteraceae bacterium | reverse complement strand
TGGCTCTTGTGCTTTTCACATTCGCCGATGCGGCGTTCGCTGCCGATCGCAAGCTCGACATCGGGCACGTCGCGACACCGGCCGAGATCGCCGGCTGGGACATCGACGTGCGGCCGGATGGGCAGGGCCTGCCGCCCGGCGCGGGCTCGGTGAAGGCCGGCGAGGCGGTCTACATGGGCAAGTGCGCCGCCTGCCACGGCGAGTTCGGCGAGAGCGCCGGGCGCTGGCCGCAGGTCGCGGGCGGCACCGGCTCGCTCAAGAGCGACGACCCGGTGAAGACGGTCGGTTCATACTTTGCGCACCTCTCGACCGTGTTCGACTACGTGCGCCACGCGATGCCCTTCGGCGACGCGCAGTCGCTCAGCAACGACGAGCTTTACGCCGTCGTCGCCTACATGCTGTTCCTCAACGACATCGTGGACGAGAAATTCGTGCTGTCGCGGGAAACCTTCGCCAGCGTGAAGATGCCGAACGCGGGCGGATTCTATGACGACGACCGCGAGACGAGCGAAAAGGCGTTCTGGAATTCGCAGCCCTGCATGGCGAACTGCAAGGGCGACGTAAAGATCACCGGCCGCGCGCGCGTGATCGACGTGACGCCGGACGACCGCAAGCCGCGCGACTAGCGCACCAGTGCCAATCGCTCGGCGCGCCGCTCCGTCGGGAATTGCGCGCGGATATGCTCGGCCAGCAGTTCGAAAAACTCCTCCGCGTGGCGCGGCTGGACCCGCAGGCGGTACCACAGCACGGCGAGCTTGAGCAGGATCGGATCGCCGCGATAGGTCACCGTGCAAACGCGGAGATTTCCGAAGTCATGCTGCAGGATCGACGGTATCACGGCAATGCCGTGCCCGGCCTCCGCAAGCTGCAGCAGCACACGCGGTGCTGCGCTTTCGGCGAAGATGTTCGGCCGGACCCCGGCGATCTGGCAGAGAGCGTCGAACGCGGTTCGTGTCGGCTTGTTGCGGTTCAAAAGCAGCAGCGGCTGGTCGCAGAGGCGGCGCACATCGATCGTGTCGCACTCGGCGATCGTCGAGGAGCGCGCGCAAACGGCGACGATGCGGAACGGGGGCAGGACGAAGCTGCCGAAGCGATTGTCGTCCACCTGCATGTTGTTGATGACGTTGATCGCGAGATCCGCATCGCCGTGCTTGAGCAGGTTGAGATGATCTTCCGGGTCGGCCTCCACCATCCTCAGGCGCACGCCCGGCTTTCGTTCGCTGTAGAAATTGAGAAAGGTGGGAAATAGCGTCTCGATGGTCAGCGACGTGGCGGTGACTTTCAGTTCCTTGATATCGCCGCGCCGCAGCTCCTGCGCGCGCTCGGTCAGCGTGGCCGCGCATGCCAGCAGGCTGCGGCAGCTGCCGAGCAACTGCTCGCCGCGCGGCGTGAGCGACAGACGCCGGCCGGATCGCGCGAACAGCTCAAATCCGAAATCGTGCTCGAGGCTGGCGATCTGGCGCGATAACGCCGGCTGGGTAATGTGGAGGACTTCCGCCGCCTTGGAGACGGTACCCTGCTCCGCGACCGCGACGAAGGTCCTGAGGCGCTTGATGTCCATGCCTGCCTCCCCAGCGTTGGTTGCGCGCCCGTACCACGATAACGGGCAAAATACATCGCAATACAACAAAACGTGATCGATAGCCGGTTTTAGCCGCGTACGGATTTTCTCCGGTTGTCGCCTAAAAGGCGCGACCAGGTTCATTTCTAATCCCGATATCGCGGCGTTTTGTCTCGTCTCGCGCCCTCATGCCGCGCGCGCATGAAAAACCAGAACCACAAAGCATTGGACCCTCCGCACGGTTTTGCATCACAAGCCCCTCCCATCACGCGATGCAGTCATTTCGAGAGGGAGATCACGATGGCACTTCAGATCGGAGACAACGCGCCGGACTTCGAAGCCGACACCACGGCCGGCCGCATCCGCTTCCATGACTGGATGGATGGCCAGTGGACCGTGCTGTTCTCGCACCCGAAGGACTTCACACCGGTCTGCACGACGGAGCTCGGCGTGCTCGCCCACATGGAGCACGAGTTCGAGAAGCGCGGCGTCAAGCTGATCGAATTGTCGATCGATTCCGTCGCGGACCATGCGAAATGGTCCGTCGATATCGAGGAAAGCCAGGGGCGCGCTCCGACCTTTCCGATGATCGGTGACCACGATCTGTCGATCGCCAAGCTTTGGGGCATGCTGCCGGCAGCGGCGAGCGGTGATGCCTCGAAGCGCACCGCGTCGGACAATCAGACCGTGCGCAACGTGTTCGTCATCGGCCCCGACAGGAAGATCAAGCTGATCCTGGTCTATCCGATGAACACGGGCCGCAACTTCGACGAGGTGCTGCGCGTGATCGACTCGCTCCAGCTCACCGCGCGGCACAAGGTGGCGACGCCCGCGAACTGGAAACAGGGCGACGACGTGCTGATCCAGGGTTCGGTCTCGGAGGCAGACGCCAGGATTGCCTTCCCGCAGGGCTGGAAGGCGTCGAAGTCCTACGTGCGCGTGGTCGCACAGCCTCACTGAGCTGCCGCCATCGTCCGGCCATTCGCCGGTGCTCAAAGAGGGTCGCCATCCGCGATGGCGACCCTGCGACCCGCAGGCCGCATCGCGGAGGCGCCCAATGACTGGAATTCTTCGGTTCGACCGCGTTGCCCTGGCGGCCGTGGCGCTCGCCGGAATGGCGGCGTCCGCGCCGGCGCAATCGCCTTCGTCCGCCGAGCTTGCGCGGATGAAGTCCGAGTATCGCCGCCCGGCCGCGTTGCCGGTCGACAACCGCGCGCTCGCGGAGCTTGGCCGCCTCCTGTTCTGGGACCCGCGCGTTTCGGCCTCGGGCAAGACCGCGTGCGCCGGCTGTCATTCGCCCGATCTCGGCTGGGGCGTGCTCGAGCCGCGCAGCCGCAACGACTCCGGCAAGCTCACCTCGCGCAAGTCCCAGCCGCTGATCGGCATCGGCCACGTTGCGAATGGCATGCCGTTTGGATGGCACGGCCGCAACGCGACGCTCGAGGCGCAGGCGAAGAACTCGATCGCGACCGGCTCGATGTCGATGCGCGACACGCCAACGCCGGTCGCGGTCGAGGTGATCGAGCAGCGCATCCGCGATGTTCCGGAATACGCCGAGCGCTTCAAGGTTGCGCTGCCGGGTGGCGCGATCACGATCGACACGATCGCGCAGGCGATCGCCGCCTATGAGCGCACCATGGAGCCGGGTCCCGCCGCCTTCGACCGCTGGATCGAGGGGGACGAGAGTGCGATCTCCGATACGGCGAAGCGCGGGTTCGTATTGTTCAACACCAAGACGACCTGCTTTGCCTGCCACAGCGGCTGGCGCTTTACTGACGACAAGTTTCACGACATCGGCGTGTCGCGCGGCGACCGCGGCCGTGGCGCGGCGTTGAAGGACGACGAGGCCGCGCAGTTCGCCTTCAAGACGCCGACGCTGCGGTCCGTCGCGCTGCGGCCGCCTTATATGCACGACGCATCCCAGGCGACGCTTCTGGATGTGGTGAAGCACTACGAGCAGGAGCCCGCCGATCGGCCGAGCCGCTCGCCGCTGTTCGTGCCGGTCGAGCTGACCGAGCAGGAGCGCGGCGATCTCGTGGCCTTCATGCAGACGCTGACCGGCTCTCCGGAAGGCGAGCCGGCGCCGCTACTGCCCGGCACGCGGGCGGCGCAACAGTGAGCCGCGCGCGGCGGACTTTGCGACGGACGAAGGGAGGATCGAGGCGATGTTGTCGGGCAATGTCAGGCTGGGCCTCACGCCGAAAAGGATCGAGGCTGCGCGGCGCGCGCGTCGTGGCGGCAGCGCTGCTGCTGACGTCTGCGCCGGCGCATGCATCACCCGACATCGAGCTCGGCCGCTTCCTTTCGTCCGAATGCGCCACGTGTCACCGCGGCGCGACCGCCAGGAGCACGATCCCGAACATCTATGGCATCGCGGAAAGCACCTTCGTGGAGATCGTTAAGGCTTATCGCGACGGGAAACGCGACAACGCCGTGATGCAGAACATCGCGGGTCGCCTCAAGGACGAGGAGATCGAGGCGCTCGCCGCCTATTTCGCCAGAACCAAGCAACCACGCTGAACCCAACGAGGCTGTCATGACCGACCTTTCCCGCCGCCGATTCACCGCGCTTGCGGGCGCTGCATTCGCCTCCCCCCTGTTTGCGCCCGCGGTGCTGGGGCAGGGCAAACCGAAGCTCGTGGTGATCGGCGGCGGGCCGGGCGGCGGCACGGTCGCGCGCTACGTGAACAAGGACCTCAAGGGCGCGGTCGAGGTCACGCTGATCGAGCCGCAGAAGAACTTCACCACCTGCTTCTTCTCCAACATCTACGTCGGCGGCTACCGCTCGTTCAAATCGATCACGCACAACTACAACAA
>DATEKY010000011.1:0-9902 GCA_035277225.1 Xanthobacteraceae bacterium | reverse complement strand
CCAGCAGATTGTCGCGGAAGCGCTCGTGAGCATAGGCGGTGCGGATCAGCTTGCGCTGCCTCAGTGCGGGCGCCAGCCCGTCGGCGAACTCCGCGACGCAGCGCCGCGTCAGCACATGGCTGACGAGAAAACCATCTCCGCCGATCGCGTTCATCGTGTCCTTCATCTGGGCCGCGACGGTATCGGGCGAGCCGACATAGTCGAAGCCGCCGGAGGCCGTATCCGTTACGATCTGGCGTAGCGTTTTCTGGCCCGCGGCTTTGGTCAGCGCGTGGGTTGAGGCTTGAGCGGCGTTGGTCTTGATATCGGGGATCGGCTGATCGAGATCGAACTTCGAAAAATCGATGCCGCTGGTATAAGACATGAAGGCGAGCTTGTAGTCCATCTGCGACGCCGCGCCCTTTTTCTGCTGCGCGTGACGCTCCCGCGCGCCTTCGTCTGTCTCGTCGACGACTGCCGACATCATGAACAGCACCTTGCAATCCGCGGGTTTGCGCCCGTGCCCTATCATGAGTTTGTGAATGTCGTCGCGGAACGCCTTCGCGGTCTCGATGGTGCGGAATCGTGCCAGGATCGTGTCGGCATGCTTGGCGGCGAAGCTGCGCCCGGCCGGGGAGCCGCCAGCCTGGCAGATCACCGGGCGTCCTTGCGGGCCGGGATACGTATTCAGCGGGCCGCGTGACTTGTAGAAACGCCCGGCGAAATCAATCGGCTTCACCTTCTTGAAGTCGGCAAAAACGCCGCTCGCGCGGTCGGCGAGAACGGCACCGTCTTCCCACGAGTCCCAAAGCTTGTTGACGACGTCCATCCACTCGTCAGCCATTTCGTAACGAAGGTCGTGCTCGTAGTGTTTGTCGAGGCCGAAATTCTGCGCCGCGCGATCGTTATGCGCCGTGACGATGTTGAGGCCGACGCGACCTTCCGTAATGTGATCGAGTGTCGTCGCAAGCCGCGCCGCGATAAATGGCGGATAGAATGAGGTGGTGAGCGTGGCCACGATGCCGATGCGGCTGGTCGCCTGGGCGATCACCGGCACGAGGGGCATCGGATCGTTCTTCGGTACCATCCAGGCGGCCTGCAGGAACCATTCCGGCGTGCCCTTGTAGGAGTCCGGCACGAGCGAGCCGTCCTCCAGCATGATGTAGTCGAAGCCGGCGCGCTCGAGTGAACGGCCGAGATCGACATAGAGGTCGGGCTTCATCCAGTCGGACGCGATGCTTCCGGACCATGGCTGATTCCAGCCGTGCACCCCGAAGCCATAGGCGACGAACCAACCCATATGAAACATCGGACGCTCTCCGCTCAGCGACGTTCATCGGTACATTTTGCCAGGCCGCTCGACAATTGGGCGGCTCAGGAGCTTGTTGCCGCCGGCCGGATCGTCTTGAAATTCAACAATCTGGCTGCGACCATAGGCGTATGTCGCGTCAAGGGCGGCAACCGCACGAGGGGGCGGGCATGTCGATACGATGGTCGACGGCACCTGCGTTTGGGGCTGCGCTTGCGGTCCTCGGAATGCTCCCCGCGGCTGCCGACGATCGTTCGGACTGCCTGGAGAATACGGGCAAAATCCCCCCGAAGGACAAGATCGCGGCGTGCAGCCGCGTGATAGCCGCCAGCACCTTGAAAGCCGAGACGCTCGGCACCGCCTACAACAATCGCGGCAATGCCTACCATAGCACGGGCGACTACGACCGCGCGGTTGCGGATCTGAACGAGGCGTTGCGCCTGAACCCGAAAAGCGCGGTCAGCGCCTCGAACCGCGGGTACTCCTACCTTTCCAAGAAGTCCTACGACGCGGCGCTCGCCGACTTCAATCGGGCGGTTGCGCTCGATCCGAAGAGCTTTTACGCCATCGCCGGACGCGGCCTGGTGCATAGCGCAAAGCGCGATTACGACGCGGCGATCGTCGATTTTACCGAGGCACAGAAGATCGATCCCAAGAACGCCAAGGCGTTCTCCGATCGCGGCTTCGCTTATCAGCTGAAAAGGGACTACGACCGCGCGATCGCCGACTACAACCAGGCTCTCAAGCTCGATCCTCGCAATATCACGGCGCTGGCGCGACGCGGCGAGTCCTACCGCGGCAAGAACGACCATGACCGCGCCATCGCGAATTTCGACGAAGCCCTCAAGATCAATGGAAACTACGTCAACGCTTTCGATGGCCGAGCGCAGGTCCATATGGCCAGACAGAACTACGACAAGGCCATTTCGGACTACGGCGAACTGATCCGCATCAATGCGAACAACGCCGAGGCCTACGGGGGTCGCGGAAATGCGTTCGCGTTCAAGCGCGACTATGACCGAGCAATCGCGGACTACGACCAGGCCATCAAGCTCGATCCGCGCAATCCGGTGGCGTTTCTTCGGCGCGGCAATGCTTATCGTTCAAAGGCAGACCATGATCGTGCCATCGCTGACTACAGCGAGGCGCTCAGGATCGATTCAAAGTACGCGAGCGCCCACGAGGGGAGGGGCCACAGCTATATCGCAAAAGCGGATTACGAGCGCGCGATCTCGGACTTCGACGACGCGCTTCGCATCAACTCCAATAACGCCGAGACCCATTCGGCCCGCGGCTACGCCTATCAGCTAAAGCGCGACTACAACCGCGCGATCGCCGACTACGAACAGGCTCTCAAACTCGATCCTCGCAACATCCTGGCGCTGATGCGGCGTGGCCATTCCTACCGCGGCAAGAACGACTACGACCGCGCCATCGCGAACTTCGACGAAGTCCTCAAGATCAATGGAAACTACGCCAACGCTTTCGAGAGCCGGGCGCAGGTGCACATCGCCCAGCAAAAATACGACAATGCCATTTCAGACTACGGCGAAATGATCCGTATCAATTCGAAAAGCGCCGATGCCTTCTCGGGTCGCGGCAACGCGCACGCGCTCAAACGAGATTACGACCGCGCCATCTCCGATTTCGATGAAGCGATCCGGCTCGATCCGCGGAGCACGCAGACGTTTGTGCGACGCGCGAATGCCTATCGCGCCAAAGGCGACCACGATCGGGCCTTCAACGATTACAACGAGGCGATCAAGATCGATCCCAAGCATATCAATGCCATCGACGGCAGAGCCCTCAGCTCCATTTCAAAAGGGGACTACGACCGCGCGATCTCGGACTACGACGAGATGCTGCGCATCAACCCCGGCAGTCTCGAGGCCTATTCAGGCCGTAGCCTCGCTCGCAGCTGGAAACGCGACTATGCCGGCGCAGTTGCCGACGTCGATCAGGCTCTCCGTATCGACCCGCGCAATCTGCTTGCACTGACACGGCGGGGCGGCTTTTACCGCCAGCTGCACGAGTATGAGCGCGCTTTCGCGGATTTCGACGAGGCGCTCAAGATCGACCCGCGATACGTCAACGCGCTCCAGGGACGGGCCTTCGCCTGGAGCGCGCGATACGACTACGACCGGGCACTCAACGACCTGAACGAGGCTGTCCGGATCGACGGGCGCAACGCGGACTCGTTTTCAGCGCGCGGGCTCATCCATTCCAACAGGCGCGAATACGACCGAGCGCTCGCCGACTATGAACAGGCGCTCAAACTCAACCCCCAGAGCACGATCACCGTCATCCGCCGGGCGTTTGTCCATCGCGCCAAAGGCAACGCCGATCGGGCATTCGCCGATTACGACGAGGTCATCCGGAAGAATCCCCGATTTGCCCTCGCATACGAGGGGCGCGCGAATGCCTGGCTGGACCGCAGTGAGTTCGATCGCGCCATCGGGGACTTCGGCGAGATGCTGCGTGTCAGTCCTGGCAATGCCGTGGCACACCTCGGCCGCGGGATCGCCTATCTGGAAAAAAGCGACCTTGCGAACGCTCAGATCGATATCGAGCGGGCCGTGCAGCTCGAGCCGAAGAATGCATCCGTATATAACGCCCGCGGCACGTTGTTTCGCGAGAAGGGCGAGCTCGACCGGGCGATGGCTGACCTCGATCAGTCGATCCGCCTGAATCCGAAATTCGCGAACCCGTATTTCAATCGCGGCCGCATCTGGCGCGCGAAGGGCGACAACGAGCGGGCGGTCAAGGATTTCGACGAGGCAATCCGGCTCAATACGAACCTGGTGCGATCCTATACGCAGCGCGGCCTGCTCTACGAAGCCAAAGGTGACGTCCACCGCGCCATGGCGGACTTCAAGACAGCAACGGAGCGCACTGCAGTCGGCTATTTCGACATGAAGGCGCAGGAAGCCGCGCGCGTGAGGCTGTCGGTACTGGCTACCGCTCCGGCAAATCCGGTGCCCGCATCGGTGACGCCTCCGCCCCCCGCGGAGAGCACGAGCATCGGCAAGCGTATCGCGCTGGTGATCGGGAACGGCGATTACCAGAACGCCACGCCGCTCCCGAACCCGGCCAACGACGCGCGCGCGGTCGCCAAGAGCTTGCGCGAGATCGGCTTCGATGTGTCGGAGGGACTCGATCTCGCCAATTCGGCGATGACCAGATTGATCCGGGACTTCCTGCGCGCCGCGCCATCGGCGCAACTGGCACTCGTGTTCTATGCCGGTCATGGCCTGCAGGTGGACGGCCGCAACTATCTGGTGCCGATCGACGCCAAGCTGATGGCGCGCAGCGACCTCAGTTTCGAAACGATCGACGTGGATACCATTCTAAACGGCCTCAACGACGAGGCGCGCGCCAACATCATCATCCTCGATGCGTGCCGCGACAATCCGCTCGCGCGCAGCTTCGCCAGCCGGCTGGGTGCGACGCGCTCATCCGCCGTCACGCAGGGTCTCGCCGGCTATACGGCGATCGGCACCGGAACGCTGATCGCGTTCGCTACTGCGCCGGGCCAGACCGCGCTCGACGGCGACGGCAGCAACAGCCCGTTCACCCAGGCACTGATCAAGCACATCAAGACGCCGGGGCTCGAAATTCGCCAGATGCTGACGCGTGTTCGCGCCGACGTGGTGAAAGACACCCGGGCGAAGCAGGTACCTTGGGACAATTCCTCGCTGCTGGGAGAGGTCGTGCTGGTGCGGTGACGGCGCAAGGGGAGCCGGCGCAATGCGCAAACTGCGCCACCTTGCCGGGATGACGAATAACCAGCGGTCAGCCGTCTTTTTGCGAGTGCGCGTCCTGCCGATCAATCCGACTCCGCCACCGGCACACGCCGCGTCTCGCGCCAGAACAGGTAGAGTCCGGACGCGATCACGACCGCCGACCCGATCAGCAGGTTGACGGTCGGCAGGTCGCCCCAGATCGCGAAGCCGAGCAGCATCGCCCAGATGAGCTGCAGGTACTGGAACGGCACCACCGCCGAGGTCGGCGCCAGGTGAATTGCGCGCGTCCACAGATACTGCGCGATGCCGTTGCCGACGCCGCTGCCGATCATGATCAGCGCGTCGAAGCCGGTCGGCATCGCAAATCCGAACGGCAGGAACAGCGCGTAGACGAGGGTGAGCAGCGTGAGCTGATACATGATCAGCGTCTCGGTCGATTCCGTCGACGCCATGCCGCGCACGCCCGCGACCACGGTGCCGAACAGGATCGCGTTGCCGAGCGCGAACAGCGCGCCGATCTGGAACGTGTCCATGCCGGGATTGGCGATGACGAGCACGCCGAGGAATCCGACCAGCAGCACGGCCCAGCGCGTCGGGCCGACTTTCTCATGCAGGAAGTAGGCGGAGGCGAGCGTCGAGAAGATCGGCGAGGAGAACATGATCGCGGTCGCGCCGGCGAGCGGCATCATGCTGAAGGCGATCAGCAGCATCGTCTGCGAGCCGACCTGCGAGGTCGCGCGCATCGCGTGCGCGCGCAGCCGCACAGTGCGATAGACCGCAAATCCGGTCGCCGGCAGGATGAAGGCCGCCATCGTGAGCAGCGCGACCAGCGCGCGCGAGAACAGCACTTCGCCGAGCGGATAGCTCGCGACCAGCCATTTCGAAGCGGCATTGGCGCAGTTGAACACCGCGCCCGAGGCGATCATGTAGAAGATCGCGAGCGGGATGTTTTCGATGCGTGCCGGTGCCGCGGCCTTCACATCCGGGCTGGTGCCGGCAACGCTCAACGTTTCGCTCCCGCTCTATTCTGCTGGAGCGGTGGTAGCACGCGTCAGCAGCGCCCACGCATGCGTTTGCCGATACCCCGTTATTCCTTGATGCTGATGCCGGCCGCCTTGATCACCGGACCCCATTTCTCGGTCTCGGTCTTGACGTAGGCGCCGAGCGCCTCGGGCGTCGAGCCGCCGACGAACAGGCCGAGATCTTCGAGCCGGCCTTTTACCGTCGCATCCGCGATCGCGGCGTTCACGTCGGCGTTCATCTTGGCGACGATCTCTCCCGGCGTCTTCGCCGGCACGAAGATCGCGTACCAGCCGGGCACGTCGAAGCCGGGCAGGCCGGACTCCGCGATGGTCGGCACGTCCGGCGCGGCGCCGGAGCGGCGCGCGGTGGTGACGGCAAGGCCGCGCACCTGACCCTGACGCATCAGCGGCACCACGGGCGCGATGTTGTTGAAGAACGAGTCGATGCGGCCGGGGATGAGATCGTTCAACCCGGGCGCGGCGCCGCGATAGGGCACGTGCGTGAGCGTGACGCCGGCGAGCCGCGTGAACAACTCGCCCGCAAGATGCGGCCCGGTGCCGTGGCCGGGCGTGCCGAAGGTGCGGCCAGGGTTGGCCTTGGCGTAATCGATGAACTCTTTCACGGTCCTGGCCGGCGAGGTGTTTGGCAGCGCCACGATGGTCGGGTACTGCACCACGGCGCTGACCGGCTGCAGGTCGCCGATCGGATCGTAGGAGAGCTTCGGATAGACGTGCGGATTGGTGGTGAGGAATTCGGCGCCGAGATACATCGTGTAGCCGTCGGGGGCCGACTTCGCGGCCGCGTCCGACGCGATGTTGCCGCCGGCGCCGCCCTTGTTCTCGATCGCGACGTTCTGGCCCCATATCTCGGTGAGCTTCGCGCCGACCAGCCGCGCGATCGCGTCCGCGCCGCCGCCGGCCGGGTAGGGCACGATCAGCCGCACGAAACGGTTCGGCCAGGCTTGCGCGCGCGCAAGGCTCCCCGAAAGCGCGAGCGCGGACGCAGTGATCAGAGCCTTGCGGCGTGTCAGCATGAACGACTCCCCCCGATATGTCGGGAGAGCCTAGCGCGACGGTGATGTCGAACGGAAGACGCGCAGATCGCCGCAGGTCAGGCCCACATCTGCGGCACGCCGAAGATCGCCGTGGTGACCAAGGCCACCCAGAGCACCCCCCAGCGCAGTTCCGGATGGCGCGGCTCCCGGCCGATGAGACCGAGCACGAACTGCGGGATCACGAAGGGAACGTAGAGAACGGTCGCCAGCATCGCGGGGATCACTTCGAAGCCGTCGCCGCGGCCCGCATACTGGATGATCGGCGCAAAGCTCGAGAGCCACAGCACCGTCCCGACACCCGCAACGTAGAGCGTGGCGAGGCGCAGCTCGCCCTGACGGAACGGCACCGTCTGCGCGTGGTCGCCGAAGATCCAGAACGCGATCAGCGCCAGCAGCCACATTGCGTAGAGCGTGGCCGGCGCCAGCACGGCGTGGCCGGCCGGCATCGGCACGTAGAGGATGACGATCGCCGCATAGATCGCAGTCGCCAGTGCCGCAAGCCCAACCGCCGTGCGCAGCGCGACGCTGCATACCGCAAGGACGAGCGCGGGCAGGACCGCGAGCAGGAACACGAGCGTGGTCCACAGTCCGAGCCGCAGGCCTTTCGCCAGCGGCAGCGCATCGGCGACGCTCGCGCGCGCGACGAAGAACCAGACGATCGCGCAGGCGCCCGCGATGGCGAGGGCCGCGAAGCGGAGGGTGCCGTTCACGCTCAGAACCCGTGCACCGCGACGCCGACCGCGAACAGGATGACGCCGGTCAGGGTCACGATCTTCGGCAGCGCGACGAACACGGTCGCGACCACCAGGTGGGTGTTGCGGATCGCGAGCATCAGCGCGGCCACGCCGAGCAGCGGAAGCACGACACGCTCGGTCAGCACGAACAGCTCGGGCAGGCTGCCGTCGAGCTCGAAGCCGTGGATCGGGTAAGTCGGAAGGTCGGCGACGAACGTCACCAGCATCAGAGCGGCGAGCGTCGCGATCGTGGCGCGCAGGCGGCCGGTAGCGGCGAAGAACAGCGCGGTGCCGGCGATCAGGGGCGCGACCATCAGCTTCACCGAAGTGACGCGCTGCGCGAACACCAGCAGCGGCTCGGTGTGGCCGAAATCGTGGAATGCGAGCGGGAAATCCGCCATCGCGCCAAGCGCGGTAATGGCCGTGATCGCGATAAGCGCGATGCGCAACGCGCCCGGAGGAGCGATCGGCGCGGTGGTGCCGGTGGCCGCCATTGTCATGTTGGTCAGAACCCGACGATCGCGACGGCGAGCGCGAACAGGCTGATCTGGATCAGCATCCCGATCTTCGGCAGCGCGAACATGGCCGCGGGTGCGAGCAAGACGGTCGCCGCCGCGAGGCGTGTGCCACGCAGCGCGAGCGCCAGCGCGGGGACGCCGAGCAGCGCCAGCACGACGCGCTCGATCGGAGCGGACAGGCCAGGCAAGGCGGCCGAGAGCGTGAAGCCACGGGCCAGGTAGTTCGGAAGATCCGCCACGAACGGCAGCAGCATCAGCGCGGCGAGCGTAGCGATCGCGGCGCGAATACGGCGGGTGGTCGTGTAGAACAGCGCGGCGAGCGCGATCAGCGGGGAGGTCGTCATCTTCACCGCCGTCCCGAGCTGCGCGAAAGCGACGTCCGGCTCGAGCAGCATCGTCGGAAGCTCGGCCAATGCGCCGAGGATGGCGAACGGGGCGAGGATCAAAAGCGCGATGCGCAGCCCGCCCTCGAGGGCGATCTGCGCATTCGACTCGGTGGCCGCCATTGTCATGTTGGTTCTTTCGGGGCCAATGTTGCGTACTTGGCCATTGGTCGGAGACGGGTGGGAGAAGGTTCAGGCCGGGCGGACCTGTGATACAAATGAAACAATCCGTGGCGGCGGCCGGCGCGGCGCCGGCGCCGGCCACGCGAGGACCGGGGGTCGCCATGACCATGTCTGCACCGACACTGACACCGCCGACCTTGCTGCACACGCTGTCGCGCTACTGGTGGCTGGTGCTGTTGCGCGGCATCGCGTTCATCGTGTTCGGCGTGCTCTCCTTCCTGTGGCCGGGCCTCACTTTGGTGACGCTCATCCTGTTCTGGGGCGCGTTCGCGCTGGTCGACGGCGTGCTCGCGCTGGCGCAGGCGATCATGGGCGGCAGCATGGGGCCGCGCTGGTGGCTGGCGCTGATCGGCCTCGCCGGCATCGCAGCCGGCATCCTGACCTTCATGTGGCCGGCGCTCACCGCGCTGCTGCTGCTGACCTTCATCGCCTGCTGGGCGATCGTGCTCGGCGTGTTCCAGATCGCCGGCGCGATCAAGCTGCGCAAGGAGATCGACAACGAGTGGACGCTGATCCTCGGCGGCGTGCTGTCGGTGCTGTTCGGCCTGGTGCTGCTCGTTGCGCCGGGGCCGGGCGCGGTCGGGCTGATCTGGGTGATCGCATCGTATTCCATCGTGTTCGGCGTGCTGATGGCGATGCTGGCGTTCCGCCTGAAGAAGCACGCAGCGGCATGAAATTCGGACTGTTCGGCAGCGCGCAGGCCCGGCGCGGCGGCACCGACATCGACTCGGCGCAGGGCTTTCGCGAGTTCATCGACTACAATGTCGAGGCCGAAGCCCTGGGATTCCGCTCGACCTTTGTCGTCGAGCACCATTTCACCGGCTTTGGGCAGGTGTCGGCAAGCCTCAATCTGTTGACGTGGCTCGGCGCGCGCACGACGACATTGCGGCTCGGCACCGCCGTGCTGGTGCTGCCGTGGCACAATCCGGTGCTGCTCGCCGAGCAGGCCGCGACGATCGATCTGTTGTCCGGCGGG
>DATEKY010000010.1:0-13936 GCA_035277225.1 Xanthobacteraceae bacterium | reverse complement strand
CTGCGCAGCCAGATGTTCAGACGACGCGTCGCGGTCAGGCCTATCGTCAAGCCCAAGCTCAGCATCCAGCTTTGTCTGGTCACGCTGGCGGACCGGCCAATGACGCCGCTGACCAAGGAATTTCTGTTGCTGATTCAAAAGCTGGCGCCACGGGTTCTTTCTCCCGGGCATTGAGCGCGCACTCCGCGCCCGTTGACCCGACGCACTCGTTGAATCTTTCGTGGGCGAAGCTCTCGAAGGTGAGGCTCACCGCTCTTGCGTACCGACGCTTCAGTGAGGTCCCGGGCGCCATCGCCTCGCCCGGGCGCGACAGGCCCTCGCCTTGATCGCGCATGTACCAAATATCAACCATGATCATACCTTCGCGCATAGCCATGCCTGCGGCAACTTGTAGTATCCATTTTTCGCCCGTAGGCATTAGCGATGGGCGGGCCGACATTTCAGTCTATCCAGCATCTTCGGGCTGTTGCGGCGATCGCCGTGCTCCTCCACCACGCGATGTTTGAGATGTCGTCGCGATACGGCGGTCCGGTGGTCTTGCGCGACCTCAAGATCGGCGCCGCCGGCGTCGATCTGTTCTTCGTGATCTCCGGCTTCGTGATGGTCTACGCGTCGGACGGCCTGTTCGGGCGGCCTGGCGCGGCGCGCGTGTTCATGCTGCGAAGACTCGCACGCATCGTGCCACTTTACTGGACGGCTACGGCGATCATCCTGGGGTATTTCGCGCTTCACTACGGCAGCCGCATCACGGAGATCTACCCGCCCGAGATGATCGCGGCATCGCTGCTGTTCTACCCGCTGCCGTTTGCGAACGGGCAGGTGGCACCAGTCCACGGACTCGGGTGGACGCTGAACTACGAAATGTTCTTCTATCTGATGTTCGCGGTGGCGCTTGCCTTCCCGCGTGGTTTGGCGATCGGTATCCTGACCACCGCATTCGTCTTGTTCGCTGTGATCGGTGCGCTCTTCGAGCTGCCGCCGCAGTTCGAGTTCTGGTTCAGCCCGATCATTCTGGAGTTCTGTTTCGGGATGCTGATCGGGTTGGCCTACTTGCGCGGTGTGCGCATCGCGACCACGACGGCATGGGTGCTCGGCGGGATCGCGATCGCGTCGTTCGCCTTTACGGCCATGAACGGCTTGGGGTGGCGCACGCTGCAATGGGGCGTGCCGAGCGCGCTGCTGGTGACGGCTGCGACGTTGTCGGCCACAACATCGACGTCCACCCGGCCAGCGGGGGTCGGAATCCTGCTCGGCGATGCGTCCTACTCACTCTATTTGCTGCATCCGCTGGTGATAGCGATCATGGGGCAAACGCTCGCACCCTGGTTCGGCTTCTCATCCGCTCCTTGGCTCGCTGCGCTCTCGATGATCGTAGGCTCTGTCGCCGTGTCGATCGCGGCCTACATGCTGTTCGACCGGCCGGTCACCCGCTGGCTCCAAGGCCTCAGGCACATCGGATTCAAGCGGCAGAATGCCGGCGCACCTGATCCTCGCTGTGGCGCCGCCCCCGGCACCAATCTTCTTCGTAACTCCGTTTAGTCACGGACCCGAATTTCAGCGCTGCATGCGACGCATTCAACCGCCGCTGCCGGCGAGAATGTCCGCTTTGCCTTCAACGAGAGCGCAGAGCCGACACAGCCCCTTTCGGGCGTCATCTCTGCTGAGGTAGGCTGGCAACAGAGCTGCCAGCGGGACGTGCCGAACTCCCGATTATTGCAACGGGCAGCGCTGGTGCCGTCGGCGGGCATCGCAGCTTCATCAAAAACAGGATTTGGGAGTTCGTCCGCGCTTGCGCGGCGACGCCTGGGAGGGAAACGCATGAAGCTTCCCCGCCGAAAATTTCTGCATCTGGCCGCGGGCATTGCGGCGCTGCCGGCGGTGCCGCGCAGTGCGAGGGCGCAAGCCTATCCGTCGCGGCCGGTGCGCATCGTCGTCGGCTATGCGCCGGGCGGCGGCAACGACATCATCGGCCGGCTGATCGGACAATGGCTGTCGGAGCGGCTCGGGCAAAGCTTCGTGATCGAGAACCGCCCCGGAGCGGCCAGCAATATTGCGACCGCGGCGGTGGTGAATGCTCCGCCCGACGGCTACACGCTGCTGCTCGTGTCGGTCTCGAATACCATCAACGCAACGCTCTACGACAAGCTCAGCTTCAATTTCAGCCGCGACATCGCGCCCGTCGGAGGCATTTGCCGGGTGGCCAACATCATGGCGGTGCATTCTTCGGTCCCGGCCGCGACCATCCCCGAGTTCATCGTTCACGCCAAGGCCAACCCCCGAACCATCAGCGTGGCCACGCCCGGGATCGGCTCGCCGCAGCACGTTGCCTGCGAGCTGTTCAACATGATGGCCGGCGTGAGCATGACCCACGTGCCGTATCGCGGGATCGCACCCGCCTTGACCGATCTGCTCGGCGGACAGGTGCCGGTCCTGGTCGGCAGTGCGCCGGGTACGGCCGAGTACGTCAAGACCGGGAAGGTCAAGGCCCTCGCGGTGACGAGTGCGGCACGCTGGGAGGGTTTGCCGGAGGTCCCGGCGATGAGCGAGTTCCTGCCGGGCTTCGAGGCCAGCTCCTGGTATGGCGTCGCCGCGCCACGCAACACGCCCGCCGACATCGTCGACAGGCTGAACAAGGAGATCAATGCCGGGCTTGCCGATGCGAAGCTGAAGGCACGCATCGCCGACCTCGGCGGCAATATCCTTGGCGGCACGCCTGCGGATTTCGGCAAGCTGATTGCTGACGAGACCGAAAAATGGGCCAAGGTGATCCGGGGCGCCAATATGAAAGCCGAGTAGGACCTGCCCTGGTCCATCGCGACCAGCTGGAGGCGCGGTCAGCGGCTGCGGCCGGCACGCGTCGCGCCTTGCCACGCACGGCGAATTGCCGTACATGCTCCTTTCGGAGAACGATCATGCCGCTCACGCGCAAGAAGCCAGCATCGCCGAAGCGCGAATACAAAACGCAACGGCTCGAATTGCGCCTGGCGCCATCGGCAAAGAAGGTGATCCAGCAGGCCATGTCGGTCACGGGGCTTGCCGCGGGTGATCTCGCCTATGAGGGGGCGCGCCGGCTGCTCGACGAGCATCAGCGCATGGTTCTGTCGGGTGCGGATCGCGACGCGTTTCTGGCGGCGGTCAGCCGGAGGCCCGAACCGTCTCCGCGTCTTGTTCAGGCTTTGAAGCGTCATCGCCATCTGTTCGGCTGATGGCGCATGATCAAAGCGATCGAACCGCTCGGCAAGCACGACCGGGCGGCGTTTTCCTGTGGCGTGGCCGCACTCGATGACTGGTTCCGTCTTCGTGCCGGGCAGGACGAGAAGCGCAACGTGGCGCGTGTCTTCGTCGCTGTCGACGATCAGCGCGGGATCGTCGGGTTCTACAGCTTGAGCTCATTCACGCTCGCCATCGCCGATTTGCCGCCCGAACACGCAAAACGCTTGCCCCGGTACGACGCCATTCCGGCCGCTCTTATTGGGCGGCTCGCGCGCGACAAGAGAGTTCGCGGTGAAGGCATCGGCGATCTTCTGCTCGCCGATGCGGTTCGAAGGGTGATCGAGGCCGCCCGTTCGCTTGCGGTTTTCGCTATCGTGGTCGAGGCGACGGATGACAAGGCGGCCACCTTCTATCGCGACTTCGGATTTGCGCCGTTTCCGAGCCGCCCGCTCAGACTGTTCATGCCTGCGTCCGAAGCCGCGGAGGCTGTTTCCCGTGCGCTGTCGCGGTAAACACCGCGCGCCTTCACCAATCCGAGATTCCTGCATCAAAGGAAAAGCGAGCGCCCACTCATTGTGCGTCGCGCGGCGCGCTCAGGTCTGGCCGATGTCCACTTGTCTCAAGCGACTGCACGGTATTTGGACCTCGCCGCCAGCAATCCTTCGACTTCCGAGGCGGGTCGCGGCGGGCTGAACAGATAGCCCTGCACCTCGGTGCAGCCTTCGAGTTGGAGCAGCTGGAGCTGCTCGCTCGTCTCCACGCCCTCGGCGGTGGTGGCGATGCCCAGACTGCTTCCAAGCCCGGTAACGGCGCGAACGATGGCTTGGCAATCGCCACGGGTGGACAGTTCGTGGATGAAGGACCGGTCAATCTTGATCTTGTCGAACGGAAAGCTTCGCAGATAACTGAGCGACGAATAGCCCGTGCCGAAATCGTCCATCGCAATCCGCACACCGAAACTTCGCAATTGGTGCAGGGTGGCCAGCGTCGCCTCAGTGTCCTGCAGAAGAGCCGACTCCGTAATTTCGAGTTCCAATCTCTCCGGGGCCAGGCCCGAAGCAGCTATCGCGGAAAAGACGGTTTGCACCAGTTCGCGGCTCTTGAACTGCAGCGGCGAAAGGTTGACCGCGACGCGGACCGGCTTCGACCAGGTCGCAGCCTCCGCGCAGGCGTTCCGCAGAACCCATGCGCCCAGATGCACGATCAGTCCTGATTCCTCCGCCACCGAAATGAAGTCCAGCGGCGCCACCATGCCACGTCGCGGATGATTCCAGCGCACCAGCGCCTCGAAGGCGGTAATGTCGTCGGTACCAAGCCGAAGGATGGGCTGGTAGTAAAGCTCGAACTCGCCGTCTCTCAGCGCGGCGCGCAGCTCGGTTTCGAGCAGTCGACGGGTCTGGGCGCGGGCGTCCATCGCGGGCTCGAAAAAGCGGTAGGTACCGCGACCGTCGGCCTTGGCACGGTAAAGCGCCAAATCAGCGCTCTTCAGGAGCTGGTCGGGGTCGGAACCGTCGGTCGGGGTGACCGCCACGCCAATGCTCGCGCCGACGACCACGTGATGATTCTTGAGATCATATGGGGCGCTGAGCACGTCGATGATCCGCGCCGCGAGCTGGGTGGCTTCAGCCGGCTGGTTGCATCCAATCTGCACCACAGCGAACTCGTCGCCTCCCAGACGCGCGACGACATCGCTTTCGCGAATGCATCCCAACAGTCGAACGGCGACCACTTGCAGGAGCTCGTCGCCAATCGGGTGGCCGAGCGTATCGTTCACATGCTTGAAGTGATCGAGATCGAGGCAGAGCACGGCAAGGCTTTCGTCCCGGCGCAGGTGACCCAGCGACTCGTCCATATGCTCGCGAAACAGCACGCGGTTGGGCAGATTGGTCAACGCATCGTGGCGCGCCATATGGTTTATTTTCGCCTCGGCTCTGCGACGCTCGGTGATGTCCTCATAGGTCGTCAGCCAGCCCCCGCTGGCGATCGGTTCATGGATGATCGATATGGCGCGGCCGTCGCTCAGTTCTCGCAGGAAGGAGGAGGAGGTGCGCTCGGACCACCGACGCTCGTTCTCGGCGAGAATCTCGTCTGCGCTCTCGCGGAAGATTTCGCCGCCGGCGGTCAGTTCAATCAATTCGCGGACGGGCATGCCCCGTCTGAGCAGTTCCGGGGCAAGACCGAATATCGAGAGGAAGCGACGATTCCAGACCAGGAGCCGCTGGTCGGAATCAAACATGCAGAGACCCTGCGACATGTTGTTGAGGGCCGCGTCCAGGCGCTCGAATTGCATGCGGATCTCTGCTTCCGACTGCGCCAGCCGCGTGCGCGCGCTGGATAAATCCGCGATCATCAGATTGAAAGACCGCCACAACGTGCCGATCTCGTCTGCACGCTGCAGGATGCGGCTGTCCTGCCCGACATCAAGACGTCCGCTCTGGCGTATTTGCACTGCCTGCTCGGTCAGGCGCGTGAGCGGCAGAACGAAAGTCCTGCGGGTCATCCAGAGGCCGAACACGGATGCGAACAGAGCGCCGGCGAGCGCAACGGGCGTCAGCCTCCACGCCCACTGGGCACTCGCTTCCAGCTCACTGCGAGCGTGCCGCACAATGCCATCGACGTTGGAGCCGATCGCGTCGAGAAACGTGCGAAGGAGGCTGGTGGTTTTGTCGTAGGGGCCATCGACCAGTTCGAGCGCCGTCGTCTGCGCGAAGCTTCTCGCCGCATTGACGATCGCTTCGGCCGTGCGTTTCATTTCCTGATGGGTGGCGCGAATCTCGGCTAACGCATCCGGAGCAACGATTCCGTCAATTGCGGCAAGAGCTGTAATATTGGACTCCAGCTCTTGCCCGACGCCGGCAATCTGCTGGGCGTAGGCTTCGATCCTGCGGAGGTCGAGCTCGGCCGGCAGGCGGACGATCAGCCCATGTTCCTTCTCGATCAATACGCGAATTTCAGTGAGTCGACGCGCCGCCGAAGTGGCGCCGTCGAATTCGGTTTCGGCATTATACACCGCCGTAACCAAAGTGATTCCGAGAATAGCGGCGACCGCAAGTGCAGGAAGAGCGGCAGCCGCCAGCGCGAGCAACGTCTTGGCGCCGATGCTCTGCATGACGTTGCCGGATTTCCTGCCGGCGGCGGTCATCGGCTGCCGACCGCTGCGGCGGCGTCGACCACTTTTTTGACCGACGCGGGTGCGTCTTTGCGAAACGCCAGATAGAGATGAAGCGCGAGCTTGAGTTCGGCGTCGACAACTTTGAGCCTGCTGCGCTCGGGTACATCGTGCAGTGAAGACACATTGCTGATGGCGCCGGGCGCTTGCGCCACGATAATTGCCGTCTGATTGGTATTCTGAACGATGCGTACATCCGGCGCGAAGGAAATCCCGAGCGCCTCTTCGATCATTCGATAGGCTGCGCTGGTCGGCTGGCCGACGAGGAGGACCGGCTGATTGTGCCCTCCCAGCTCCGACCAGTTCTTGGTTTTTCCGGAATACAGCGCAGCCAGCTGCGCCTTCGTGAGCGTGCGGACAGGGTTGCTCGGGTGCACGATGAACTGGACCCAGGCATCTCCGACGTGCTTGTCGACGTAGTCTGCTTGATTCACGAGCCCGGGCTGTTTTGCGTTGAGGCTCGCGGCGGCAATTTCAAGGGGCTCCGACAGCATTGCGATGTCGGCCCTCCCTTGAACCAGATCCGTGAGGCCATGAAGGGTACTGCTCGGCAGAACCGTGATCTCAATCCCCGTGAGCTGTTCGAGCTTCGCTTCGTTCGGCTTCATCAGGCCGAACGCGACGGTCGTAGCGCCGTGAACCTTGACGTCCGCCCACGCCGTGTTCGCGAGCAAGAGCGTTACGGCCGCGAATGCCAAAGCGCGCGCGGTCGCCCTGAGGGTCAATACTGAACCGGCGGGCCATCCGAACCGCGCCATTGTATCTCTTCGCTCCGGCGCGACCCCAAGATCGGAGGAAGGAAATGGCGACAACGTCCGGACTTGCCGTCTTGCTTCAAATGGATTCACCTCGTTGCCCCCCTCTCGTCTGCGGGCCGTCAAAGCAGACACCACACTCCAATTCCGTGTGAAGGGGGGAGTTGCTGTCACAATTGGCAATCAATCCGAGAGGGTAAACCGATTATGAAAAGCAATGATTTCCTCGCCGTAATCCGATCGAGCGCAGATGCTCTCGTGATCGGCGAGAGTTATGGCGTTGACGGGTAGGGGATCGGGAAGTTCAGCGGTTACGAAGCGATGATTCAACTGAAAGATGGCAGCTCAGAAAATTCTTGGGTGATGTCCCATGGGCGGTTGCCGGCTGGTTTGCATTTCTTGCCAAAGAAGGTCAAACGACGCCCGCGCAGAAAGCTAAGGCGAGAGTGCCCGACCAACAGGCAAGCGCCTGTTTTTTTCTGATGAATACAGGACGCGCATCGCCGAGGCCGAGGCAGTCTGTGTCCGGGTCTTGTGTCTCACCGCAGGGATATCCTAGCCCCAAGTCTCGACGCTCTTTCCCGCGGCGATGAACCCTTGTCGCCGTAGCGCGCTTTCGGTGCGTCGCACTACGTCAGGGCGGTTATCGCTGCGACCGATTGGAGGTATAGTCGTTGCCGGAATGAACGTCCTTGACATGCAGGCACGATCACGTGCCGCGTCGGGGAGGTCGAGAATGAGACATCGGCTGAAGCTGCGGGACGCGAAGTCCAGGGCAGTGGTGTTCGGACTGCTCCCATGCGCACTCGGAGTCGGCGCTGCCCGGGTCATGCACTGGACCGACACGGTCTGGCTCACGACTGCGGGTAGCTTCTGGCCGATCGCTCTCTCGGGTGTCTCGGTTGCCATATTGGTCAAGCTGATGTTCTCGCCATTCGAGGATAGAACAGTCGGTTGGGCCGCCTGGCTGACACTTGTGTGGACGTGGTTCCACGTTCCTTTGTGGGCGACAGCCCGCGAAGTGCCGTACGACGCGGCCATCGTTGGCCGAGACGGACGTGTCCATGTCGTGCGCGAGGAGGCACGGGATCCAAAGCTCAAGGTCTGGTTTCTGACTGACCAACCCGGCACGAGAATCGTGCACAACGTGGCCGGTCAGGTGATCGCAAGCGCACTCGAGCTCGAGTACCGCTATGCCGAGTCCTACATCGCTACGCGGCGCGACAACGAGGACCTGGCTGAGCCCCTCAGGCGTGCCGCAAGCGCGATACTGCAGAAGCAGGCCGCGCTGCCCCGCTCATCGAAAATCGAGCTTATCGAGAAGCGCGCGGTCCAGGATCGCGTGCTCGACAGCATCTGCCGCGCCACAGTTGGAGACCGCGCTGCGTGCCCGCTCAAGATCAGGCTGTCCCCTCAGGCGGAGGCGACAGCACTCGGCGCTACCTGGAGCAAATCATTTTCCGAGAAGGAGGCTATCGAGGAAAAGCACCTGCCGACCCTGCTCAAACTGCTCACGCAACCCGATTCTCCCCTCCTGCACCGGGATGAGGTCTTTGCCCTGCTTCTCGAGATTGCGGAAGACGTCGTGCCACTTTCTCAGGTGGCCCAACAGTCCCATTTGCTCGACGATGGCCAGTTCGACACGCTGATCAGACGCATCCTTGCCTCGCCCGGATGCGGTAACGAGGCCGTTGCCATCATCTCCAAAGCTATCCGTCTGACGCCGGAGCAGCGCCTCGCGCTCCGTGCCAAGGCGCTGGGCGAGGCCAGCATTGCAACGTTGCTCGCACAGGCCGTGTCGTTGCGCTTCTCCGATCCGGACATCGCACAGCTCGCCGCGCGCATGCGATCGGATTTCATGGCTGACCCGGGCGTCGCGGTGCGCGCGTTGGAGGTCTTCGGGGAGCGATTGCCGACTGACATCCAACGCGATGCTGTAACGGAGATTGTCAAGGCGAAGACATCGTACGCGCTAGCTGCGCTGCACCACGTCAATTTTTCGACCGCGCTGCGACTCGATCTCCTGAAAAAGGTTCTTTCTGATGCGCGTCACGATGATTTTTCGGGGCTGTCGAAGGAAAAATTGCTGGGGATGCTGACGCCGGCGGAAATGCGGGCATTGATAGCGATGGCCGTCAAGCGGAGCGAGACTTCCGGCCAATGGTTGGACTTCGCACACAAGTCGCTGCCGATAGGCGAGATGACACCTGACGAGCAAAAATCACTGCTCACGGAATTACTATTCAAGAGTCCGAAAGCAGCGCTCGAGTTCGTCAGTGAGAACCGCCGCCATCTGGAGCCGGCGGACGTCGACGAGGTTACCCGCGACTACACGCGAACCATTACGACGGACATGTGTCTCCACTTGTCACACCGCAACAGCAATCGGAAGACGGAATATTTCAGCGAGGCCCAACTGCAAATCTTTCGCGATTGCGCGGGATCAAAATAACGCCGACGTGGCGACGAGAGCTCCACAAGCCAAAGGTCGGGTAGCCGACGTTCTTACGTGGCCCCCCTGTAGTCCGATGCAGCGTCCACCGAGCAGCGATATGCGATGCGGCTTCGGAAGTATTGCGCTCGCGCACGGAGCCGACGTGGCGGGCCGAACGTCTAATCGCGCTCGTGCTTCGGATACGGCGCGCCATCCTTGTGCCTGAACGTCTTTGGCCCATCGGGGCCCGCCTTCAATTCCAGATCGATGTCCGGATAGGTGACTTCGTCGCCTGGCGCGCGGTCTCCCACGACGAGAAACGCGGCATCTTTGTCGGTCGCATTCAGGAAGTGATGACCGTCTCCGGTGCCCGCCGGGAATGCGATGCAAGTGCCCGGCCCGACAGTCTCGCGCCCCGCATCGGTGACGAGGACGAATTCGCCTTCGACGATGTAGACGAATTCATCCTGTTTGGTGTGGGCGTGCCGGGCCGAAGATTGCCCGCCCGGCTCGACACGCACGAAGTTCACGCCGTAGTTCTTGAGCCCACCGTGATCGCCGAGACGACGGTTCCATCGTTTGCGCTGGCCGTCACGAAATGGTGCCGGATACCCGGATGAATTGCTCTCCGGCAAATCCGTCGGCTTGAATACTTTGGCCCTCATACGCATTCTCGCGGCAGTCCGCCGGATGGTGCGGCGGCGGACGGACATGCCATCGGTATCACTTTCCGGATTTCCTGGCTTTCCCGGATTTCTTCTTCTTGGCCTTTTTAGCGGGCGCCTTCTTTGCGCGCTTGGCGGGTGCGGATTTCTCCGCTGCCGCGGGTTTGGCGGCCTTCACGGGCTCGGCTGCCGCCGGCTTCGTGGCGGCCGTCGGCGTCGCAGCGACTGCCGGCTTCTCGGCCCGCTCAGCCTCTTTCTCGCGCGCCACGTTGCGCGCAAACCGCGCCTCGCGCAGCGCGCGGATCTGATCGACCCGAGGCGAGGGACCTTTGCTCACGAGGGCGCTCCCGTTGATTCGTTGGCGCGCGCAGCTTAGCGGTTTCGGGGCGCAACCAGAACCGACGGCGCCGTCATCGCGACGCGAAACCCGATCGCGCGGCTGCGCACCGAATCCGTTTCCCGGCCGAGCGCGCGCGATGCCGAGCGGCACAGCTTCGCGTCGCTGTACCACGAGCCCCCGCGCAGCACGCGCGTTCGTTCGTCGCTGCGCCATGCGCTGCCGTCGAGCGGCGCGCCGCGGTAGTCAGCATGCCAGGAGTCGCGGCACCATTCCCAGACGTTGCCGTGCATGTCGAACAGGCCGAAGCCGTTCGCGACGCCGAGGCTGCCGACCGGAACGGTCGCGGGAGTCTCGCCGAGCAGGCGCCGCATCTCGCCGTCGTGGTGCACGACCTCGCGCGTGATCGCCGCGCCGAACGCAAACGGCGTGGTGGTGCCGGCGCGGCAGGCATATTCCCACTCGGCTTCGCTCGGCAGGCGGTAGTCGCGGCGGGTCCTGCGCGAGAGTTCGCGGCAGAACGCCTCGGCGTCGTCACAGGAAACGCGCACCACCGGCTGCCGGCCGCTCGCCATGAACGCCCTGGTCAAGGTCTGCATCGCCGGCGGCGCGGCGCCCATCACGGCGCGCCATTGCGCGATCGTCACCGGAAATCTGCCGAGGCAGAACGGCGGCACCGTCACGACGCGCTGCGGCCGCTCGGCGTCGCTGCTGCCGGCCTCGTCCGCCGGCGCGCCCATCGCGAACGTGCCGGGCGGGATCTGCACCATCTGCAGGATTGCGCGGCTGCCGAGGCGTTCGGCAAACTGCTGCGCGCGGCCGCGGCGGCGCTCGGTCTCGCGCCCCTCCGGATCGAGCGTCACGGTCTCGAACGCGAAGGAGCGCAACGCAGGGCGGCCGGGCCGAGAGGCCTTCCTCTCGGCAGTCGCCGCGCGCTTTTTGCTGATCTTCCGCAAATCGCCGGAATGAATGGTGGTGCCCCTGGCCGGACTCGAACCAGCACGACCTTGCGGCCACCTGATTTTGAGTCAGGCGCGTCTACCGATTCCGCCACAGGGGCAAGGCGCGCGGGATCATACAGCCGAGACGCGCCCGGTCAACGATTGTTGAAGGGCCGTGCGCAGCGTTGAATCGACAGGGATCGCGCCGCCTTGTATGGGAGCGGCCATGCTCGCCCCCTCGCAGGACCAGGCTGGAACACGCGCGTCCGGACTGCGCGCCGATCCCCCACTCACGGCCGCGCTGGTCGTTGCGGTCGTCGGCGCGCTGACCATTGCGGGCGCGTGGTTCTTCGAGCTGGTGATCGGGCTGCGTCCATGTCCGATGTGCCTGGAGCAGCGCTGGCCGTACTACATCGGCATTCCGCTCGCGCTTCTCGTCGCGTTCGCGGCAAGCCGCAAGGCGCCGCGCATGGTCGTCGTCGGCGGGCTCGCGATCCTCGCGGCGCTGATGCTGTGGGGCGTCTACATGGGCGTCTTCCACGCCGGCGTCGAATGGAAGTTCTGGCTCGGACCGCAGGAATGTTCCGGCGCGCCGCAGCTTGGGCCGGCGGGCGGCCTGCTCAATCGCCTGCAGACGATCAACATCGTGCGCTGCGACGAGGCGGCATGGCGCTTCCTCGGCATCTCGCTTGCCGGCTACAACGCGCTGATCTCCCTGGCGCTCGCGGCGATTGCCGCGTGGGGCGCGAAGGCGGCGCGCTGATTCTTGCGCATGGTCTTTTCGGAAAACCGGTGCCCACTTTTCCGGACCATGCGCTAGCGCGGTAAAGTATCCTTATTCCAGATCGGATTGTCGCGATCCTCGGGATGCAGCTTCGCGACGTCCTTCGACACGTGCCAGAACGACGCGTCGATCGCCGAGCCCGCGTAATTCTGCTTCTGCGCGTGCCCGAACGGACACCACCAGATCTCCACCACCTTGGTCAGGTAGCTCGCCCATTCGAGCGACGCGACGCTGAACGGACAATAGAACGTGCAATTGAAGATCCAGTAGGCGCGCGTGCGGGTCCAGCGCGCCCACGGGTGGCAGTCGTCCTTCACGATCTGCGTCTTGTAACTGTAGCGATGGCTTTCCCAGGCGGGGATGAAGTCGCGCAGCGTCTTGAGGTTCTGCGCGCCGAGCAGGCGCAGGTGGATGTAGACGAGGCCGGCGCCGGCCAGGATGAACGGCATCGCCAGGATCGGCAGATAGACGAACGGCAGCCCGAGAAACACGCGCCAGGGCGAGACCTTTTTGTAGTGCACGCCGATGTCGACGCGCGCGCACGCCTGGCAGGCCTTCGGCGCCGGCTGCCCCAGCTGTGCGATCCCCGGTGAGATGCCCGCGACGTCATTCATGGTCCGTACTCCGTGGAGAGGCGAGCGTACTCTTTGCGCGGCGCCGAAGCGAGGCGGCTTCGCTTCGCGTTCGGTATCCCAATAGAGGAACAGGCGGCCGTTGCGGCCCAGGTGCGATCGCCCGATCCTCAATGGTACATACGTATTGACATGAGACAAAGGTCTCATTAAAGAGATGGCGTCTAACATAAGGAGGACGCCGATGGCGCTGACCCCGCAGCAGATGGACGCCAAGATGGACGAGCACTTCGCCTTCGAGGGCCGCGACGACATCGACGGCGTGCTCGCGACCCTCACCGACGACGTGGAGCACGACATCGTCGGCTGGCCGTTCGGTCCGTCGCGCGACCACGCGGGCGCGCGCAAATTCTACGAGACCCTGTTCGTCGATCTGTCCGACAGCAAGGTGCGCTGCGTGAAGCGCCTCTACGGCGCGAACTTCATGGTCGACGAGTCCGTCTGGAGCGGCCGGGCGCCCGGCAGGCCGTTCGGGCTGGAAGGCCGCAACCGTCCGCTCGAATTCCGGCTGCTCCACGTGATGGAGTTCGCCGAGGGGGGCGACATCAAGCGCGAGAACGTGTGGATCGACCTCGCTTCCATCATCCGGCAACTGCCGCAGGACTGACGTGACCGCTGAACGGCTCGGCCGCCCGAACCAGAAGACGCGCACCCGCAAGGATCTGCTCCAGGCGGCGTCACGGCTGATGAAGCAGGGACGCGCGCTCACGCTGGAGGAGGTCGCCGAGGAAGCGCTGGTCTCGCGTGCGACGGCGTATCGCTACTTCCCGAACGTCGAGGCGCTCATGGTCGAGGCCTGGGTGGACGTCGCGGTGCCCGAGCCGCAAGACCTGTTCCGCGACGAGGCGTCGCGCGATCCGGTCGCGCGGCTGCAGCGCGCCGAGACCGCGCTCTACGACATGATCCTCGCGAACGAGCCTCTGCTGCGCAAGGTGCTCGCGCATACCATCGAACGGGGCATCCAGGCCGACGAGAACGGCCAGCTGCCACGGCGGCAGAACCGGCG
>DATEKY010000009.1:0-7995 GCA_035277225.1 Xanthobacteraceae bacterium | reverse complement strand
AACTCCGGAAACAGCGTCTGGTCGCGCCCGGCGCCACGCGGCGCATCGACGTCGCGCTCCTCGATGCCGGTCAAGCGATCCAGCACATAGAACGACCAGCTGCGCAGCTTGCCGAACTCGCCGTCGCTGACGATGTCGATGCCGGCGTCGGCCTGCTGGCGCACGACATTGGCGATCTCCTCGAGCAGGCAGGCATCATAGGCGTGGCCATCGACCGCGACGCCACCCTCGATCGCCTCGATGTAGCTCATCACCCGCGGCGGGCGCACCAGGCTGCCGACATGCGTGGTCAGGATCCGGCCGGGCATCGCTTTCTCCAAAAGCAACAGGCGGACGATGATCGTCCGCCTGCCGGTAGTCCTGCAAGTGTTGACTATTAGTGGCGCATGATCTTTCCCGACAACCGGTGCCCACTTTTCGGGATCATGCGCTAGTTGCTCTTCATCGCGGCCTTCACCGGGTCCTTGACGTTCTCGGTCTTGTCAAACTCGACATTGACCAGTTCGTTGCCGACCTTCTGAACGCGCCGGATGTAGATGGTCTGGATGATGTCGCGCGTCTCCGGGTCGATCGAGACCGGGCCGCGCGGGCTTTCCCACTTCATGCCCTTGGCGGCGGCGATCAGCGCTTCGCCGTCGGTCTTGCCGGCCGCCTTCTTCAGCGACTCGTAGATCAGGTGCATGCCGTCATAGCCGCCGACCGCGAGGAAGTTCGGATTGACGCCGTTCGACTCCTTCTTGAAGGCGGCGACGAAATCCTTGTTCATCTTCGAATCGTGATTGTGGTCGTAATGCCACGCCGTGATCACGTCGAGCGCGGCCTCGCCCATCTGCTTGATCGCCGAATCGTCGGTCAGCTCGCCGGTGCCCATGACCTTGGTTTTCTTCGGATCGAGCCCGCGTTCGGCGAGCGCCTTGGCGAAGGCTGCCGGCTGCGCGCCGGCCGGCACGAACACGAAGATCGATTCCGGATTGAGATCCTTGGCGCGCTGCACATAAGCGGAGAAGTCCGGATTGGCGACCGCCATGCGCACCGAGCCGACGATCTCGCCGCCGCCCGCCTTGAAGGCGCGGTGGAAGCCGCCTTCCGAGTCGTGGCCGGGACCGTAGTCCGAGACCATGGTGTAGGCTTTCTTCACGCCGTTCTTCGCCGCCCAGGCGCCGAGCGTCTCGGTCACCATCGGCAAAGTCAGCGAGGTGCGGGTGCAATAGGGCGACTTGGTGGTGATGATCGAGGTCGCGGCATTCATGATCACCATCAGCTTCTTCGCCTCTTCCGAGACGCTGCAGGCCGCAAGCGCATTCGGCGTCAGCACGAAGCCGGCCAGAATGTCGACCTTGTCGCGCACCACCAGCTCCTGCGCGAGGCGCTTGGCGACGTCCGGCGCGATACCGCCGACGTCCTTGCGGATGATCTCGATCTTGGCGCCGCCCGCGGCATCGCCGTGCTGCTTCATGTAGAGCTTGATGCCGTTGTCGATCTGCGTCGCGGTATCGGCGAACTGGCCCGAATACGGCAGGATTACGCCGATCTTGACGGTGTTTTGCGCGTGGGCCGCGCCGGCGGCGACGATTGCGGCAAATGCTGTCGCCGCGAAGAGTGAAATTCTCATGCTATTCCTCCCTTGATGACCGCGTGGACGTGCGCGCCCCGCATTGTTTCTTGTCAGGGTAGCAGCTTGGCCAGACCGGTCAATTTCCGCGATTGTCACGGGGTTAACGGCTGAATTTGACCGACAGTTGCTCCATCGGGGCAAGCGTGTAGGCGAACCCGGTCTCATCCTTCTCGATCAGCGGTGGCGGAACGATCGAGCCGGTGATGATGACATCGCCGGCGCGCAGCTTTTCGCCATAGGCCGCGAGCGTGCCGGCGACATGGGCCACGATATCGACGATGTTGCCGATGTTGGCCTGCAAATCCTCCTGGCGCGCGACCTGCGCGCCGCGGCGGAAGACCAGACCCGCAAGTCCGTCGAGCTTCACGCCGGCGCGCGCCTTGTCCGGCGCCCCCAGGATCACGTTGCGGTGAAAGATGTTCCCGGAAAGCGCGACCTCGACGTCGGCCGGCGGCGGGTTGAGGTCGGCCAGCTCGATCGCGGGACCGAGTGCGCCGACCGCCGCGATGGCTGCCTCGCGGCTCGCCCCGCCCGCGAGATCGGTCGCCATGGTGGCGGCGATCTCCGGCTCGGCGACCGGCTGCGTCCAGCCCGCGACCGACACGGTGCTGCCGTTAGGCACTAGCGACTTCTGCATCATATAGCCGACCAGCGGCATCCTGATGTTGAGCCGTTCCATCGCGGCCTTGGCGCCGAGGCCGACCTTCCAGCCGATCGGCTTTTCCCCCGCCGCGATGCGCGCGCGGCGTTCGGCCAGCTGCTTCTCCATGCCGCGCGCAATGCGCGGATCGTCCCAGGCGGCGCTCACGTGTGGCTCTCCGGATCGACTTCGTATCCCGAGGCCTCGATCGAGCCCGCGCCCATCCAGCCCCACACCAGCACGACGTCCTCACTCGACGTGTTGTTGAAGCCGTGCCAGCAGCCGCGCGGCGAATAGATCACGTCGCCCTCGCCCGACGGCTTTTCGCCTTCGTCGGTGTAGATGTGGCCGTGGCCCTTGAGCACAATGAAGAACTCGTCGCAATTGTGATGGCGATGGTTCTCGTGGCGCGCGCCGGGCTTGAGCACGGTCCAGCCGACCACGTGATCGGCGCCGGCGGACTTCTTGTCGATCAGGAACTGGACCTGCATGTCGACCCAGCCGTCCTCGCGCGGCAGGCCCTCGACCTTGGGCACGTCGCGCAGGTTGGTGCGGTACATTTTGGCCGCGGGCGTGTCTTCTCTCATCTTCTTCGCCGTCTCCTTGAACGCCTTGCCCAATGCGGCGCCGAACAACTCGGCCTTTGATGTCATGACTGTCCTCCCAAGCGCCGGTACACTTCGTGCGCGGTGACGAAATCGCGGTGGTCGATGCCAAGCCCGCGGCAGGCGTTCATCATCTCGTTGGCGGCGGCCGCCAGCGGCACCGGGCTGCCAAGCTTGCGGCCGAGATCGAGCGCGAGCAGCATGTCCTTCTGCTGCAGCGTCACGTCGGCGAGCGGCACGTCCGGCATCTTGCCTTCCAGGATGAACGGCCCGCGATAGCCGAGCACTGGCGAGGCCGCAACGCTCTTGAGCACCGCGTCGACCGCGACCTCGCGCTGCACCCCACCCTTCTCGGCGAGCGCGACCGCCTCGCCGAACGCGATGACCTCGACCATCAGCAGCAGGTTGACGGCGATCTTCATCTGGCAGGCCAAACCATTGGCGCCGATATGCGTCACCTTCGGACCGATCGCGAGCATTACGGGCTTGGCCCGCTCGAACGCCGCCGCATCGCCGCCCACCATCACCGAGGCGTTGCCCGCCGTCACGGTCACCGGGCTGCCGGAGATCGGCGAGTCGAGCATGAAGCGCCCGGCCTTGGCGAACGCGGCCGCGACCTCGCGGCTGACATCGGGATTGATCGTGCTCATGTCGGCGTAGATGCCGCCTTGCTTGAGGCCGGCGAGAATGCCGTCGTTCTCGAGCGCGACCGCGCGGACCGCCGCGCCGTCGGTCACGATCGAGAACACGATCTCGGATTTCTCCGCGACCGCGCGCGGCGTGTCGGCCCAGGCCATGCCGGCAGCGATCAGCGGCGCCGCCTTGTCGCGCGAGCGGTTCCAGCCGGTCACGCTGTGCCCCGCCGCCATCAGACGCGGAACGATCAGCGCACCCATGGCGCCGAGGCCGATGAATCCTACCTGCAACGTCGTCTCCTTACCTGATCTGCCGCGTCGAGCCGCGCACCACAATCTCGACCGGCAGAACGACATGCCGCGGCGGCCCGGCCGGCCCGCGCATCATCTCCATCAGCAACTCGGCGCTTTCAAGCCCGCCCTTCTGATGCTGCACCCGCACCGTGGTGAGCGCGGGCGAGAGCCGATCCGCGAGCGGCATGTCGTTATAGCCGGTCACCGAGACATCGTCGGGACAGCGCAGGCCATGGCGGCGTAGCGCCGCGATGGCGCCGACCGCGAGGCGGTCGTTGGCGCAGACCAGCGCGGTAAACGGATGTCCTCGCGCGAGGAGTTCCTCGGCGCAGCGCTCGCCTTCGGTTTCGTTGAAGGCACTCGCGAAGACCGCGTTCGGCTTGCCGTTGCCGATGCCGAGCAGCTTGCGGTGCAGCGTAAACGAGCGATAGCGGCGATACCCGGTCGAAAGCGCCTGCGGTCCCGCGATCGCCGCAATCTCGCGATGACCGCAGGTGACAAGATGCGTGAGGATGCGGCGTATCCCGTCCTCCTCGTTGTGCACCACGGACGAGACGCGTTCGTCGTCGCTCGCGCGCACCACGGTGACGACCGGAACGGCGAGCCGCGCGAGCGCCGGCTCCGCGCGCGCCACGGTAGCGAGGATCAGCCCGTCGACGGCGCGCGCCCGCATCGTCTCGACGATGCGCTGCTGACGCCGCGCGTCGCCGTCGGTGTTGGCGAGGATCGCCACATAGCCGTGCGCCGCAAGCCCGTCCTCGATGCCGCGGATGATCGGCGGATAGGCGGGGTCCGCAATATCCGGCACGATCACGCCGATCGTGCGCGTGCGCAGCGTGCGCAGCGACGAGGCGGCGGCATTGGGCAGGTATTTCAGGCGCGCGCTCGCCTTGCGGATCTTCTTGCTCAGCGCACCGGAGACGCGATGGCGCGAATCCGGATTGAGCGCGCGTGACACGGTCGAGACGTTGACGCCGACCGCGCGGGCGACGTCCTTCAGCGTCGTGCGCGAACGGCGGTTCACCTACTTCACGGCCTTCTCGTACGGGTGAACGAGTTCGCCGGTCTTGAGCTCCGGCGGCCAGACCACGATCTGCTTGCTCATGTCCTTGAACTGCGCGATGTCGCTGCCGCTCACGTTCTGGAACTGGGTGTAGATGATGCGCGGCTTCGCCCACTCGCCGTCCGGCCCGAACGCCATCGGCCCGATGATGGTGTCGATCGTGTTGGCGCGGATGTATGCGGCGATCTTGTCGTCATCGAGCGACTTCGTCTCCGTCACTGCCTTCGCGAGGATCTGCCCCGCCGCATAGGCGTAAGGCGGATAAGTGAAGCCGAGCGGATCGACGCCGGCGCCGGCCGCGCGCTTCTGATAGGCCTCGAGGAATTCCTTCGTCCCGGTGAACTGCAGACTCGGCGCCGGAACGTAGAACTCGTTGTTCACCAGCCCGTTCGCCAGCGGCCCAAGCTGCTGCTTGAGGCCGGTGATGAGCAGGCCGAGGAATGCGCCGCCGTAAAGCTTCGGCTTGAACTGGATCTCGCTCGACGCGCGGATCAGGCCGACGGTGTCCGGCGGCAGCGTCGCCGCATAGACAATGTCCGGGTTGGTCGCCTGCATCGCCCGCGCGATCGGCAACAGATCGGCGCCGACCGGATAACTGCGCTCGTAGACGATCTCGAAGCCCATCGCCTTGGCGTTTTCGCGGGCGCCGTCGATCGCGTTGCGCGAGAACTCGACGTCGGCGCCGACCAGCGCGACGCGCGTCAACTTCGGCTGCAGTCCCTTCGCCATCTCGAAGAAGCCGCCGGAATAGTTGCGCGGGCTGCCGCCCTGCGAGTTCATCGAGAAGTATTTCGGATATTTGTAGGTGTTGTTCGCACCGAGCCCGAAGATGCCGATAGTCGTGCGGTTCGCCTGCATGATCGCCGGCATCGCGGCCGCGATGACATTGGTGCTGTACGGGCCAATCAGCAGGTCGACCTTGTCGACCGACAGAAGCTTGGCGTAGATCCCCGGTGCGTTGGCGGGGTTCGCCTGATCGTCGTAATAGACCAGCTCGACCGGCCGGCCGAGCAGCCCGCCCTTGGCATTGACGTCGTCGCGCCAGATCTCGAGGCCGACCTGCACCTGCTTGCCGGCCGGCGCCGTCGGGCCGGTCAGGCTGAGGCTCAGTCCGATGCGGATCGGATCGGCCGCATTCGCATGGATGGTGAAGCACAGCAGCGCGCCGATGGCGAGCGCTGCGCGGCGCGACAATGCATCGAACATGGAGTCCTCCCCGAGCTGCCCGCTTCACGCGGGTCTGGCAATCGATGCTAGCGGGCCGGGCGCGGAATGGCAATCGATTGCCATTTGACCGCATCGCGTGGCGCGCTACAGTCCCGCGCAAATTTTCCAAGCCGGGAAGGAAACGATGTTCAAAGCCTCCGCCAACGTGATGCTGCCGACCTCGATCATCGGCTCGCTGCCGCGGCCCTCGTGGTACACGGCGGTGCTCGGCAACCGGAGCTTCCTCGAAGCGATGGTGAACTCGCGCTACCGCGAGCAGTACGAAGACGCCGTGTCGTGCTTCGTGCGCGCGCAGGAGGTCGCCGGCCTCGACATCGTCACCGACGGCGATGCGCATTACGACGAGGAAGTCGGCGGCATGAGTTGGCAGAGCTATCCGCTGACCCATATGGCGGGGTTCGCGGCGGAGGCGGAGCCCGCGATCTACAATGTCGGCGCGGTCGCCTATCCGCGCGGCCACATCCTGCACGATTTTCTCGAGGCGCGGGTGTTCCCGCGCATCACCGGGTCGATCGGGCGCGGCAACCTGCAATACACCGCGATGTGGAAGACCGCACAGCGCATGACCAGGCGGCCGGTCAAGTTCGGCACCATCCTGCCCGAACTGCTGGCGGCCTCGGTCGCGGACGATCACTACAAGGATCCGATCGAGCGCACCTGGGCGTTCTCCGATGCGATCAATCAGGAGCTCAATGAGCTGGCCGACGCGGGCTGTCCGGTGATCCAGATGGAAGAACCGCAGATCCACATGGTGCCGGTGCGCGGCAAGGCGTTCGGCAAGCTCGACGTCGACGACCTGGTGAAGATTTTCAACAACACCGTGAAGGGGTTGCGCGACAAGACCGAAGTGTGGTGCCACACCTGCTGGGGCAACCCGTCGCAGCAGCGCATCTTCGTCGACGTGCAGAGCTACCAGCCGACGCTCGCCGCGCTGAACAAGGTCGATGCCGACGCGCTCACCTTCGAGACCTGCTCGTCCGGCACCGGCGACCTCAAGGCGATCGGCGAAGCGATCAAGGAGAAGAAGATCGTGATCGGCGTGATCGATCACCACACCTTGCAGATCGAGCGGCCGGATGAAGTCGCCGCGCTGATCCGCGAGGCGCTGAAACATATTCCGCCGGAGCGGCTGATCATCTCATCCGACTGCGGCATGGGACGCGAAGGCATGGGCCGCCGCCACGCCGCCTACAAGATGGTCTCGATGGTGCTCGGCACAAATATCGTGCGCAAGGAGCTCGGGTTGCCGGAGGCCGAGTGCCTCGCGGCGGATGCAAGGTATTCGTTGACGCTGACGAGGAGTGCGTAGCCCGCATGGAGCGAAGCGGAATGCGGGGTTGCGGGCGACTTCGCTAACCCCGGATTTCGCTTCGCTTCATCCGGGCTACAAGATCGAGCTATTTCCAAAATTCCTTCGTCGCGATCCGCGCGCCCTCGGCGAGCGCGGTCATCTTGGCCCACACCACGTCGGGATCGACCGCCGCCTGCCCGACCCAGGTGCCGTAGCCGCAGTCGCTGCCGGCCATCACGTTCTCGCGGCCGACGAGCTTCGCGTAGCGGCCGATCCGCTGGGCAATGAGCTCCGGATGCTCGATGAAATTGGATTTCGATTCGATCACGCCGGGAATCAGGATCTTGCCTTCCGGCAGCTTCACGCGCTCGAACAGCCGCCACTCGTGCGCGTGGCGTGGATTGGCGGCCTCGAACGAGATGCACGCCGGGCGCGCGGTGAAGACGACGTCGATGATGTCGGCGAAGGCGACGTCGTGGTGGTGCGGCCCTTCGTAGTTGCCCCAGCACACGTGCAGGCGCGACCGCTCCGGCGGCACGTTGGCGAGCGCATGATTCAGCGCCTCGATGTGCACGCGCGCCATCCGGCGAAACTCGTCGAGGCTCAGGTCGGCGAACTGGATGTG
>DATEKY010000008.1:0-4820 GCA_035277225.1 Xanthobacteraceae bacterium | reverse complement strand
GAGCCCGATCACGGTGCCGATCGTGGCGAGCAGCGTTACCTCGATGAGATAGATCGCAAACACGCGCGAGCCGGTCGCACCGAGCGACTTCAGGGTGGCGATCGTGTCGCGGCGGCGGTCGAGATAGTGCTTCACGGCGTTCGCAACGCCGACCCCGCCGACCAGCAGCGCAGTGAGGCCGACCAGGGTCAGGTATTGCGTAAACCGCTCGATGTTGCGGCCGAGCGCGGGCGAGGCATTGGCGCGGGTGCGCACCTCCCAGCCGGCGTCGGGAAGCTGCCGCTCCGCGGCGGTCACCACCGCCTGCGCGGCGCGGTCATTGGCGTCGGCGCCGGGGACCTTGAGGCGGTAGTGCCAGCGCACTAGGCTGCCGGGCTGCAGCAGGCCAGTCGCGCGCAACGCGGCTTCGCTCATCATCAGGCGCGGGCCGAAGCCGATACCGCCGGCGAGCTTGTCGGGCTCGGCGGCGAGGATCGCGCGTAGCTCGATCGCCGCGCCGCCGACCGTGATGCGCGCGCCGCGCTCGAGATTGAGCCGCGCGAGCAGTGCCGGATCGGCGGCGGCGCCGTATGCGCCGTCGCGCTGCGCCAACGCATCGGCGAGATTGCCGGCGGGCTCCAGTCCGACAACGCCGAACAGCGGATAGGCGCCATCGACCGCCTTGATCTCGACCAGTGCGTTTTCGCCGGTGGATGAGCGCGCCATCGCCCGCATCGCGGCGGCGGCCGAGACCTGTCCCTGGCGCTCGAGGAACGCGCGTTCGCCCGCGCTCGCCTCGCGCTGGCTGAGCGAGAACGCCACATCGCCGCCGAGGATCACGCGGCCTTCGCGCGCGAGCCCGTCGCCGAGGCTGCGCGAGAACGAGCCGACGCCGGCGATCGCCGCGACGCCGAGCGCGATGCACGAGATGAACACCGCGAAGCCGCGCAGGCCGCCGCGCATCTCGCGCAGCGCGAAGCGCAGTGTGAAGAAGCCGCTCGGTTTCGACGCGAGCGCGGTCATGCCGGCGCTTTGGGCGCGAAGCGCACCAGCAGCAGATGGGTCACGACCGCGATCAGCGGCAGCAGGATCATCATCATGGCGAGCCAGGCGTAAGCCGGCATGAAGGCCTGCGCCTCGAGGTCGCTCATGCCCCACACGTAGTTGATGTTGACCGGCGTGAGGCCCGGATCGGGACGCGGTGGCGGCATCAGGAAGAAGCAGACAAGCAGCAAGACCCAGGCGGTTCCGATCCAGGCCGGCAGTCCGCGCCGGTCGTAGCCGAGCTGCCACACCAGCCAGGCGAGCATGAACGGCAGCCAGCCGTGAAACAGCGAGAGGCCGCGCAGGAACAGCGAGCTGTTCGCATTGAACATGTAGGCCGTCATGCCGGTGATGGAAAATCCGAACACGCCGGCGACGAAATCGACCACCCACAGCGCCTGCGGGATCAGGATCCCGACCGCGCACATCGAGATCAGCAGCGGCGACTCAAGCCAGATCCCGATCAGCGAGATGATCAGCGCGACGTCGCAAAAATAGAGAAAATTGGTCGGCCCGTAATAATACCAGTAGACCGGAATGAGCACGGCCATGAACGCCGTGTAGGCGAGCTTGAACGCGAGCGGCAGGCGACTTGCGGTCTGCGTCATCGTCAGGGTCATCGTCGTTCTCCGGGGCTCATTCGTGGAGCATGATCTTTTCCGAAAACCGGTTCCCACTTTTCGGGATCATGCTCGGAGAGAATCGCCAAGAATCGTCGATGAATCATACTACGCATCCTGCTCGGCGCGTTCGATCCGCCCCGAGCGCAGCCGCACCACGCGGTCGCAGCGCTGCGCCAGCGCCGGGTCGTGCGTCACCAGGACCAGCGTGGTGCCGCGCTTCTCGTGACCGGCGAACAAGAGCTCGACGATCTCCCGCCCCGTGGCCTCGTCGAGATTGCCGGTCGGCTCATCGGCGACCAGGATCGCCGGATGCGGTGCGAGCGCGCGCGCCAGCGCGACGCGCTGCTGCTCGCCGCCGGACAGTTCCGCCGGATAGTGATCGACCCGCTCGCGCAAGCCGACCGAGGCGAGTTCCTGCGCGGCGCGCTCGAAGGCATCGGCGGCGCCCGCGAGTTCGAGCGGCACCGCGACGTTCTCCAGCGCCGTCATGGTCGGGATCAGGTGGAACGACTGGAACACGATGCCGACATGGCGCCCGCGAAAGCGCGCGAGCGCATCCTCGTCGAGCGCGCGCAGGTCCTGCCCCGCGACGTGGACCGTCCCGGTGTCGGGCCGCTCCAGTCCGGCCGCGACCATCAGCAGGGTGGATTTGCCCGAACCGGACGGGCCGACCAGGCCAACCGCCTCGCCCGCCCCTATATGCAGGCCGATGTCTTTGAGAATATGGACCCGCGCCGCGTCCCGGCCGAGCGAGAGATTGACGCCGGAGAGTGCAACCGCCGGAGGGCGCGGCGCAGCAGAGGTGTCGTTCATGAAGGTCTCGCGCTGCCCCGGCGGTGAAGTCCCCCGGTCATATGGGAAGCCGGGTGGGCCGGTCCAGACGCGGCGTTTTGCCCTTCTGGCGCTTGGTTCGCTGCTGATCGCGCCTGCCACGGCGGCCGAGCGCCCGGTCCGCATCGTGATGCTGGGCGATTCGATCGCGGCCGGATTCGGGCTGCCGGTCGCCGAGGCGCTTCCCGCCAAGCTCGAGAAGGCGCTGAAGGCCAAGGGCCTGAACGTGACGGTCGAGAATGCCGGCGTGTCGGGCGACACCCCGGCGGGCGGGCTCGCCCGGCTCGACTGGTCGGTGGGGGAGGGAACCGATGCGGTGATCATCGAGCTCGGCGCCAACGATGCGCTGCGTGGCGCCGACCCGAAACAGACGCGCGCCGCGCTCGACGCGATCATCCGCAGGCTGAAGGAGCGCAAGATCGCCGTGCTGCTCGCGGGCATGATGGCGCCGCGCAATTTCGGGCCCGATTACGTTGCGGCATTCGACGCGATCTATCCGGAGCTCGCGGCCGCTCACGACGTGATCCTGTATCCCTTCATCGTTGAGGGCGTTGCGACCAATCCGGCGCTCAATCAGGGTGACGGCATTCATCCGAATGCTGCGGGCGTCGACGTCATCGTCAAGGGCCTCGCCCCGAAGGCGGAAGAACTAGTGGCGCGGGTCAAGGCAAAGGGCTGACCCGTCATAACCCCGTGTTGATTGGACGGGCCAAATCCCGTCATGATTCGGCATCATTTGATTCGGAGGCGGCCGGAGCCCCGCGTGGAGTAAGACATGCCCCGCCTGTTCACCGGCCTGGAAATACCCAAGGAAGTGCAGCAGTCGCTGTCGCTGTTGCGTGGCGGCCTGCCGGGCGCACGCTGGATCGATCCGGAGAACTACCACATCACCTTGCGCTTCATCGGCGACATCGACGACCGCATGGCCCACGAGATCGCCTCGATGCTCGACGGCATGCGGCGGCGCAGCTTCGAGGTGCGCTTCGGCGGGCTCAAATCGTTCGGCGGCAGGAAGCCGCGCGCCATCGTGGTGGCGGTGGAACCGATCCAGCCGCTGATCGAGCTGCAGGCCGAGCAGGAGCGGCTGATGCAGCGGCTCGGACTCGAGCCGGAGGGGCGCAAGTTCACGCCCCACGTCACGCTCGCGCGGTTGCGCGACTCATCCAGCCACGAGGTCGCCGACTATCTCTCGACCCGCGGGCCGGTGTTCGGTTCCTCGTTCCACGTCTCGCGCTTCGTGCTGTTCTCCTCGCGCTCCTCGGTCGGCGGCGGACCTTACGTGGTGGAGGCGGATTATCCGCTCGCGGCGTAGCGAATCTGGGTCCTCATCCTGAGGAACCCGCAACGCGTGAGCGTTGCGGGTGTCTCGAAGGATGGCCGTAAGCTCTGCTCTCGCTCCGGGCCATGGTTCGAGGCGCGCAGCTCCGCTGCGCTCCTCACCATGAGGTTCTGAGTCCTGCTTGAATCCGCCTTAATCCGACGCCATCTCGTCCCACGACGGAGGGACCCCCATGGCTCAGCGCACCGCCACCTGGAACGAGACCGACCATTCGTCCGCAGACGCCGGGCGTTTTGAGCGCGACGAAGAGATCGTGCGGCGCGGCTTCTGGAACAAGGCGCGCAAGTTCGCAGCCCAACTGCCGTTCGCCGAGGATCTCCTCGCCGCCTGGTACTGCGCGTTCGACCGCGACACGCCGCTGCAGGTGAAGGCCGCGCTGATCGGCGCGCTCGCCTATTTCGTGCTGCCGTTCGATGCCGTGCCGGACGTGCTGCCGTTTCTCGGCTTTGCCGACGATGCCGCCATTCTCGCGACCGCGCTGCGCATGGTGGCGAACCATCTGACGCCGGCGCATCGCGCGGCGGCGCAGCGCAAGCTCGACGAACTGCTACGGGTGTAAGATCACCTTGCCCATCACCTTGCGGTCGGCGATCGCCTTGATCGCGGCGGGAGTTTCGGCAAGCGGATACGTCGCGTGCACGTGCGCCGAGATTTTCCCCGCGTCGGCCCAGCGCACCAGCTCCGCCATGTTGGCCTGATGGCCCTGCGGGTTGCGCTCGATGAACGCGCCCCAGAACACGCCGACGATATCGCAGCCTTTCAGCAGCGCGAGATTGAGCGGGATCTTCGGGATCTCGCCGGCCGCAAAGCCGATCACCAGGAAGCGGCCCTGCCAGGCGATCGAGCGCAGCGCGGCCTCGGCATATGAGCCGCCGACCGGATCGTAGATCACATCCACACCCTTGCCGCCGGTGACACGGCGCAGCGCCTCCTTGAGGTCTTCGCTGGCGTAATTGATCGTGTCGTCCGCGCCGCGCTCCTTGCAGAAGGCGAGCTTGTCGTCC
>DATEKY010000007.1:0-2085 GCA_035277225.1 Xanthobacteraceae bacterium | reverse complement strand
GGACTCGGCCTCATGCTGGTTCAGCCTTTGCTGATCGGCGGATACCTGCCGGGAGTGTCGGCCTATCGCGGGCGGCGCGTCCATCACTGGATCGGAGGCGCGCTGGTCGTGGCGGTGGTGATCCACGTCGCGGGCCTTTGGTTCACCAGTCCGCCGGACATGATCGACGCGCTGACTTTCACGTCACCGACGCCGTTCTCCCCCTTCGGTGTGATCGCCATGTGGGCGATCTTCGCCGTTGCGATTTTGGCCCTCTTCCGCCGGCGGCTGGGGCTGCGAACCTGGCGCATCGTGCATATGCCGCTCGCCGTGGTGATCGTCGCCGGGACCGTGGCCCATGCGTTGCTGATCGAGGGCACGATGGAGATGGTGTCGAAGGCTGCTCTTTGCGCACTGGTCCTTGCGGCGGCGATCAAGGTCATGGTCGACCTGCGGGTATGGAGACCACGGCGCGAACGCTGAACGCGCTCGGCAGGGCTGGATTTGCACGGGCGTTGTCCGAAAACCGGTTCCCACTTTTCGGGATCATGCTCTACACTGCCGCCATGACGACACGCCGCTCAGCGCTCGCTGGCCTCGCCGCCGCCGCCGCTTTCCCGCGCGCGACGTTTGCGCAAGCCTATCCGAACCGTCCGATTTCGCTGCTGGTGCCGTGGGCGCCCGGCGGATCGACCGATATCCTGGCGCGCATCGTCGCCACGCACCTGCACCAGTCGATGGGCCAGCCGGTGATCATCGAGAACCGCACCGGCGCGGCCGGCAATATCGGGACCGGCGCGGTCGTGCGCGCGGCGCCGGACGGCTACACGCTCCTGTTCAACACCATGAGCGTGCACACCATGAACCACGCGCTGTTCGCCACCATGCCGTTCGACGGCGTGAAGGATTTCTCGCCGATCACGCTGCTTGCCTACGTCACCAACACGATGGTGGTGCACCCCTCGGTGCCGGCCAATACGGTCGCGGAATTCATTGCCTATGCGAAGGCCAATCCCGGCAAGATCGCCTACGCGTCGTCCGGCCCGGGCTCCACCAATCACCTCTGCGCCGCGATGCTGGAACGGATGACCGGCATCGAGATGCTGCACGTGCCCTATCGCGGCGGCGCGCCGGCGGTCGCCGACACGGTCGGCGGACAGGTGCAGTTGTTCTTCACCGCCGGGACGCAGAGCCTCGAGCACGTCAAAGCCAAGCGGCTGAAGCTGCTCGCCGTCACCGAGGCGAAACGCTCGCCGTTCCTGCCCGACGTGCCGACCGTCGCCGAGACCGTGCCGGGTTACGAGATGACGGTGTGGTACGGTGCCTTCGGCCCGCCCGGCATGCCGAAGGAGATCGTCGTCAAGCTCAATGGCGAGATCAGCCGCGCGCTGTTCCTGCCCGAGGTGAAGGGCCGCATGGCCGACATCGCGGTCGAGGTCGCGTCGTCGACGCCTGAGGAGCTTGCCGCCCGCATGCGCAACGACGCCGAAAAGTGGGGCGGCGTCATCAAGAGCATCGGCATCGTGCCGCAGTAGTGCTTTGCGCCTTTTGCGACCCTCGCCACGCCTCGTTTGCGGTACAATCGATCCCGGCGGCTGACGCTCAGGAGCCGCATGGGGGCGACAAATGGGCATCACGATGGGACGTCGAACATTTCTCGCAGCGGCGGGCGCTGCGGTCGCGGCCGGCTCACCGGCGCAGGCGCAGCACGTGCCGAATTCCACCGGGACCGATGCGCCGAAGCTGAAAGCGCCACCGAACGCCTGCGACTGCCACATGCACATCTACGATGGCGAGCGCTTTCCGCCCGCGCGCCCGGGCCCGCAGTCGCGCATGCAGGCGAACGCCGCGGTCGATCAATACCGCATGCTGCAGGCGCGCATCGGCACGACGCGCACCGTGATCGTGACGCCGGCGGCTTACGTCACCGACAATCGCGTGACCCTCGACGCCATCCAGCATCTTGGTCCCGAGACCACGCGCGGCGTCGCGGTCGTGCATCCGACCGTCTCCGACGCCGACCTCGACGCGATGGCGGGCGCCGGCATCCGCGGCATCCGCTTCACGGTGTTCGATCCGGCCAGCGCGGCGGTTTCAATCGACATG
>DATEKY010000006.1:0-3039 GCA_035277225.1 Xanthobacteraceae bacterium | reverse complement strand
CTGCTCTCGATCGTGCCGACGATCGAATTCCTCTCATGGCGCAAGGCGGTCGAGGCGGGGCAGGTGCCGGTCGTCGCCGCGGCCAAGCTCAAGCGCGTGCGCATGATCCTGCACATCGAGCTGGCCGCGATCGTGCTCATCCTGTTCTGCGCGGCGCTGATGGCGAAGGGCGGTTGGGTCTAATTTCGTTTGAGCATGATCTTGTCCGACCTGCCTTCGCCCGCCGAAGCATTGATCCACGCGAGAGGACCATGCCAAGGCTTCGCGCAGGCGGGAAACCGGTCCCCATCCCCGATCGGGGTCGAGGACATGCTTTTCGGGATCATGCTCTGGCGGCGCGCGCAGTCCGGACGTACACTTGAGGCTGCGAAACGCAATTTCCTACACTTCGGCGATTCCCATCACACGCGGCAGGGGGGACAGCATGGCGGCACCCAAGACGAAAGACTGGAGCGCACGCGAGAACGCGCACAAGCCGAAGGGCATGCATCTGCTGGTGCACGGCCAGGTCGAGGTCGATGCGCTGAACAAGGCGCCGCGCCTTACCAAGATTGGTTCAAAGGACCCCGCGGTGTGCGCGCTCGAACTGACGATCGTTGATACCGACGAACAGGGCGGCGACGCCGTCGTCTGGAAGGGCGCGAACTTCCACGAGGAAGTGAAGGACGATCAGTACAAGACCGTCTCGATCCGCTGGGACGGCCCCGAGATCGCCAGTATCGCTGTGATCGACGATCGCGAGCACGGCGCCGCGCTGAAGAAGCAGTCGGACGCGCACAACGCCGCCGCAGCCAGGACGATCAAGCTGAAGCCCGCGAAGCCCGCGCCGAAGAAGGCGGCGGCCAAGACAGCGGCCAAGACAGCCGCGCCGAAGAAGGCCGCCAAGAAAAAGGCGCCGAAAGCCGTCGGCGGATGGGCCAAGAACGCCAAGAAGAAGACAGCCAAGAAGAGCGCGAAGAAAACCGCCAAGAAAGCCGCCAAGAAAACCTCCAAGAAATCCATGTTCGGCAAGCTCGTGAAGAAGGTGGTCAAGAAGCTGACGCCGGCGAAGAAGAAAAAGAGGCGCTGAGCATCGCCGCAGCTTCGCAATCGACCCGATCCCGTTTTGCTGCGATAGTTGCGCGGCAAACCGGGGGCGCCTCATGTGGTTTCGGCCGATCGTTTTCGCAGCGCTCGTCCTGACGGCGGCGTTTGCGCTTCCGACGCGAGCGCAGGACGGGCTGATCAGCTACAAATCGCTGAGCCCGGATCTCGCGCTCGAGCTTGCGCGCGCGACGCTCTCCTCATGCCGCGGGCGCGGCTTCCAGGTAGCAGTCGCGGTGGTGGATCGCTTCGGCGTCACGCAGGTGCTGTTGCGCGACCGCTTCGCAGGACCGCACACCGTGGCGACCGCGACCGGCAAGGCGTGGACCGCGGTCAGTTTCCGAACGGCAACAAGCGAGCTCGCGGCGCAGACTCAAACTGGCCCGCAGTCAGGTATTCGCGCGCTGCCCGGCGTGGTCGCGGCCGGCGGCGGTGTCACGGTCGAGGCGGGCGGCTCGACGGTCGGCGGGGTCGGGGTCTCGGGCGCGCCGGGCGGCGAGGCGGACGAGGCCTGCGCCAAGGCCGGAATCGAGGCCGTGCAGGACAAACTGGAGTTCTGATCGCATCAGCGGGCCAGCGGCCGAATTATGGTCAATGGTTCATTAATGCGTCGCGGGTAACCTGTTGCAGCTCCTTGCGAAGGCCGCTGCGATGACGCCCGAACAGATCCAGCTCGTCAGACTGACGCTCGCGCAGGCGACGAACGATCCGCTGTCGCTCGGAGAGCAATTCTACCGCCGCCTCTTCATCCTCGCGCCCGATCTGCGCGCCCGGTTCGACGGCGACGTCGACGCGGAAAGTCTCAAATTAAAGGACACGCTGACGCTCGCATTCGGCATGCTCAGCGATATGCCGTTTCTGGTCGCGACACTTGAGGCCATGGCGCAGCGCGGCGTCGCGCGCGGGCTGTCGGAGAAACACTGCCGCGCGATCGCGCAATCTTTGCTGTGGGCGGTCGAGCGGCGCGTCGGGACCGCGGCCTTCACGCCACAAGTTTGCAACGCCTGGATCGGGCTGCTTGCGGTCACCGTCAGCATTCTGCGGCCCGCCATCGCGATTCAGCGGTCGCGCGCCGCATAATCGTCCGCGCGCTGTTTCAGGTCGGCCAGTTCGCCTTGTCGCGCAGCGCGGTCGCTGCCTGACGCGCGTCGGCGATGATCTGCGCTGAATCGAACGCCGTGAACTTGCCGGCGCGGCGCAGGATGCGCCCGTCGATCACCACGGTATCGACGTTGGTCGGCTGGCCGAACGACACGACCGCCTCGTAAGGATCGCCGACCGGCGTCAGGTTGGTGTCGGTGGCGCGCAGCAGAACGAGGTCGGCGCGCTTGCCCGGCGTGATCGAGCCGGTGCGGTCCGCGATGCCGAGATCGACCGCGCCGTCGATCGTGGCAAGCTGCAGCAGCCGCTTCAAGGTCAGCGGCATGCGCGTGCCGAAGCGGTGCGAGTGCAGCGCGAACAGGATGCGCATCGAGGCGAACGGATCGCAGCTCATCGAGGCGATGTGGTCGGTCGACAGGCTGACCTTGACGCCGGATTCGAGCAGTTCGCCAAGCTGGATGACGCCGAGCTGCGAGGCCCGCCGCGCCTCGAGCAGCGGCGACATCGAGTAGCTCGCGCCGCGCGCCTTCATGATCGCCCGTTCCTCGGGCGTGGTCAGCAGCGGGTGCACGAACTGCACGTCCGGACCAAGCAGCCCGGCGCGCTCGAGCGCGGTGATCGGGCTGGCGCCCGACGTGTGCATGGTGATCGGCACGCCCAGCGCGCGGGCGCCGTCCCAGTCGCGCTTGATCTGCTCGATCGTGAGCACGCCGCGCGAGGCCGCCGCCGCGCCGCCGCCGATGGTCAACGCTCCGAGATTGCGCGAGCAGATGCCGAGCGTGAGCATGCCGTCCCGGTCCGGCATCCAGTCGCGCTTGATCCGCGCGAGGCCGGCAAAGTCCATCGGCGCGTCGT
>DATEKY010000005.1:0-13421 GCA_035277225.1 Xanthobacteraceae bacterium | reverse complement strand
CCATCGACCCCGCGGATTCCGCCTTGCGGACGCTTGCCAACGGCAGTGCGCCGACCGCGGCGAGACCGCCGACGGCGAGGCCTGAGCGGCGCAGGAAGGCGCGGCGGTCCATGCCGCGCGACTGGCCGGCAAACGCGGCGGCGAGCGAGCCGCGGCGTGCCTGATGTTCGCTTCGTTTGATCAGCACGTTCGCCTCCTCAGCTCGTCGGGTACCGGTTCACGCGATAGAACGCCTTCACGTGATCTGTTTCCTTGTAGCGCGCCTTGCGCTTTTCATCGTTGGTTTCGCTGTCGGCCTTCGCCGCCGTCGCGAGCGGCGCGGTGGCGGCAGCGCCAGCGCCCACGCCAAGCACGCGAAGGAAGTCGCGACGACCGACGGTCCGCTTGTCGTTCTGTTTCATCGCATTCCCTCCAGGTTCGTTGTTTCGCTTCTGCCCTCTCACGACGGCAGCGCGAATGCTTCCTTCTCGATGTCCATGAACACGCGGCCGAGCGTACCGACGCTGCGGTAGAAGCTCGCCGCATTCGCGTGCTCCAGATCGGCGAAGAAGCGGCCGATCCAGGGCAAAAGATGCTTCTCGAAGATGCGCTGCTCGGCGCCGTCCGGCGCGGGCAGGCTGCCCCCGACGACGCCGGCCATGATCTCGCACAAGGTCGCGGCGTGATCCTCGGGCTCGTAGTTGCCCTCGACCCGTTCGATTCCGAAATGCCCGAGATCCTCGCGCAGGCGCGCGAGCGGACGCTCGTGCAGGAAACCCGCGATATAGAACGAGCCGTAGGGGAGGAGCTCGCCGCGGCCGAGCCCGATGAACAGGTCGAAGTATTCGCGCTCGACCCGCTGCACCGTGATCTTCGCCGCGGCCTCGGCCAGTTCGACATGCGCGACGCCGAGCGGGCTCGCATCGCCGCGCAGTGCAGAAAGATTCTTCAACAGCGCCGCATCGGGCGCGCGCACCAGGAGCGTGGACAGCAGCGCGTATTCCTGCGCCCGCGCAACGTCGATCTCGTCCACCGTCCGGGCCGCCTCGCGCTCTTGATAAAGATCCGGACGCAACACCTTGCGATCAACGCCGGTCGCAGCCTCGACCATCAGGACGCGCTCGGCGGGAACCTTGTCCCAGTTGGAGACGGAAGGCTGCGAGAGACCGACACGCCGTGCGAGCTTGGAAACGCCGCCGGCCGCCTGGATGGCCTCGCTTAGTCCTGGGTCACGCATCGGTTTTGTCAAAACTCATGTCGCCCCCGCCACATGAGAAGCTTTCCAAAAGGCTAGTAGCTGCCCCCAAGGTGGTCAATAGCTGGGCAATAGTTCAAGGCTATAACTTTCGTCACCGGGGGAGCGCGCCGCCATGACTCCGGTGCGGGAATTGTTTTGGTTTTTCCTCTGCTTCCGTCGCGTCATGCTGCGGTGCGGTATATTCTGCAGTGCCCTGCAGCAATACTTGATTGCCCGACTCTTGAGCAGCGTTTTGCTTCGGCTCTTCTTCAGGCGCTGCCCCCGGCGACAGGCCTTCAATCTTCTGTTCTTCTACTATCGCATTGGAATGATTTGAATTTTCTACACTTTCGAATCGCGTGTCGGTCGCTTCTGCTGCCTCCGGCGGCGCAGCCTTTCCGATCTCGCCGACCACCCGCGCGATCATTTGGCGGACCTCTTCTGTCGCCTCGAGCGGACCGAACCCCGGCATCGCATTCGGATCGGTGAAGTCCCAGGCATTTTCGGCAAGGCCGACGAAATCCCGGATCGCGGGGTCGGCCGTCCACACGCGTCGAAGCGCCGCACGAGTGAGTTCCGCGGGCACGCCCTCGCGCAGAAAGGCCGTCACGTCCGAGAGCGCGGTGATCGATTCGAGCGGCGGCAGGCTCGCGGGATCGAACTCGGTTTCCGTGTTGCCGACTGCAGGCGCTGGTGCTTTCGCTGCCGCGTCAGCCGGCGCAGGCGGAGCCTGCTCCGCCTTGGCGACCTCGCGCTTGCGCCGCGACCAGCGCCTGAGGAAATCCTCGTCGCTCATTCTTCGTGTTCTCCCTGCCCGCGCCGCGCCAGTGCCTCCGGATTGGCGCGGTCGCGCTTGCGCTTGAAGAACTGACGCTCGACATGATGCTCGCCGACGAAGGCCGCGACCAGCTGCGCAATCGAATGCGGCATCGGCACCGGCTCGACGACATTGTTTCCGGCCTCGGTCGCCGCCTCACCCTCGGACGGGTCCGCCGTCACGGTGAACAGCTCATAGGGCGGATCGGACTCGGTCGGCCGCAATACGACCCACAGCGACGGCGACCCGGTCGCGAGGTTGTCGCGGTACGCGCTGGTGTCGGCGGCGTGGAGCGAGATGTCGACGCGTCCCGCATAGAAGCTCGCGCGCTCATCGTCGCCGGTCAGTTTCGTCCACGGCGCCGTGTCCGGCTCGCCGGCGAGCGCTGCGACCGGCCGCCACAGATAGTCGATCCATTGGCTCGCGGCCTTGGCGCGCTCCACCACGATGCCGACCGGAATCATCACATGCGGGGCCGTGCTCATGTGACCGCCTCCAGGTGGCGGACCGGCAGGCCGGTGACGAGGTTCTGCGGCTTGAAGCGCAGCAGCTTATCGCCGGTCATCGCAAGGATCAGGTATACCGCTTCGCCGCGCACCTTCTCGATCACGATGGCGGGATCGCGGAAGGTCAGGCGGAACAGCCCGACCACGCGCGCCGCCGTCGCTTCGTCCAGCTCTTCGCCGTTCCAAAGGAGATCGCCGATCCGGCTGCCTTCGCTGTCGAGGCCGACATACCAGGTGAATTTCGCCTCGCGCAGCTCGGTGAGCGGCTCGATCTCGACCTCGACGCCGAGCAGATGCGCGATCCAGCGCCGCATCGCCTCGGCAAGCGCTTCGAGGCCGCGCCGTCCCGCGGTCAAGTCGAGCGCGACGTGAAACAGGTCGCTGTGCTCGAAGTAGTGCGCCGCGTTGTCGTCCGACATCACGTCGATCTCGGCTTCGGCCGGAATCCCCAGCATGGATACCAGTGGCGAGGCCGGCGTGCCCGAAGTACCGCCGATCGTTTCCTCGTCCGCGGCGATCAGCGAGCCTTCGTGCAGCGTCATGCGCTGGGTGCGGAAGAACAATTCGGCGGCGCGCAGCACGAACGGATCGTCGCTGCCATCGAGCGCATTGCGCAGGATGACGTGCACAAGCTGGTTGAGGAAGATGTGCGGGACTTTCGCGCCGCTGCGCACGATGTCGAGATAGACCGCCTCCAGCGTCGGATAGCGCGTCAGGCGATCGCGGAACGCGATCATCACCTGCCAGTTCTCGCGCGCATCCGCGTCGGCAATCGCGGCGATCTCATCCGGAGCGATGCTGCGGCGCGGATCCGCCATCAGCGCCGCATGCAGCGTCTTCTCGACCACGCAAGCCTCGGGCGGCGGCGCGAGCTCGGGCCGCGCGAGATAGACCTTGAGGAAATCGTCGGTCACCACGAGCCCGCCGCCCGCGTCGCGGTCGAGCAGGTGATGGCCGCAGGAGAGCCAGAAGTCGTTCATCGCGCGCCTGCGTTCTTGTCTGCCGCGAGCGCCACCAAGTCGACCTCGTCGCCGGGCTGCTCCTCGCCTTCCACTTCGAGAAACGAGAACGCCCGCATCGGCTTCCGGTCGCCGCGCGGATGCAGCGTGCGGAAGGCTTCGCGCACGGCACCGTCCTCCGACGCGCGATGCACCGCGATCAGCGTATCAGGCGGATGATTGCAGAGCGATTCGGCGAACGCGACCTCTTCTTCCGCCGCCGCGCGCGCCGTCGCGACGTCGGGCGCGCCGAAGCGCGCGACCAGCTGCTGCGCGAGACGTTCGACCAGGGCCGCACGGTCCGCCGCGCTCGCCTCGACGATCTGCACCAAGGTCGACCACCCCAGCGACTCGACACCGAGAAATCCGCTGCGGAACGCCGAGCGCGCCTTGCCCTCAAGCGTGTCGGCATCCGCGTTCCAGAACGCAAACCCGCCCGACACCGCCCATTCGCCGGGCTCCGCGGCACGCTCGAACACGAACGTATCGGAGGGATCGAGCCGGATGGTGCGGATCAGTTTCATGCGCGCGGCCCGCCGCTTTTCGGATCAAGCCACGAGGGCGCCGCCAGCGCAGACCTGAGCACCAGGCGCTGCGCGTCAGCCTTGGCGGCGCGCCGCACCAGCAGATCGCCGTTCTCGTCGATGTCGCGTCGTACGCCGCTTTCGGCGGGAAGCCGCGGGAGAAACGTGCGCGCGACTGCGCCGAAGCCATATTCCTGCAGCGCATCGATATGGACCATCAGATGACGTGCAAAGCTCGCCACCAGCTCCGCCGCCGCGACGTCGGTGAAGCCTTCTTCCTCCAGCGCCGACGTCATCGGATGCAGGCCCGGATCGTTGCCGGTCATCGACACGATGCGGATCATCCCGCCGAATACGAGCCAGTCCGGCTTCGCGTCCTCGCGCGTATCGTTCGGCCACGCCAGCCGCCCGCCGCCGACCAGCCCGCCGTCGATGCGGATCGCATCCGGCCAGTCGATCGCGATCGGCTTTTCCGGCGGCGCGAACGCCAGCAACGCATCGACCAGCGCCGTCATGCCGGTGTAGAGCGCGCGCCGCGCGGTGCGCAGCGGCTCGTCCGGTTCCAGCACCACGGCGAACTCGGCGAGATCGAAGCGGCCAACATAGACCAGCGTGCCGGCCCCCTGCCCGGGCGCGACCTTAACGGCGTGAGCGAACGCATCGCCGACCTCCCGCAACGTAACGAGGGTGAACGGCGGAGGTAATTCAAGCTTCGGCGCCAACATTCGCGTTCCCTGGGGCAATTGCCCTTCATGCTTACTTTTTCCTTGGTTTAATTATAAGTACGGTCGAACGAGGTCAAAAACCATATGGCGGATCGTCCGCAAAACATCCTGATCTGCTCGTGCGAGGACACGATGTCGCTCGACGTCGACGCCGTGCGGCGCGGCTGCGGCGCGCAGGTGGCGACCGCCGACCATTTGTGCCGGGCGCAGATCGACCGGTTCCGCAGCGCGGTCGCGGGTGCCGAGCCGCTCATTGTCGGCTGCACCCAGGAAGCGCCGCTCTTTTCCGAGGTCGCGGCCGAAGCGGACAATGCGCCGCCGCTGACGTTCGTGAACGTGCGCGAGGCCGCCGGCTGGTCGGATCAGGGCGCGAAAGCGGGCCCGAAGATGGCCGCGCTGATCGCGGCCGCGGCCGAGCCGGTGCCGGACATCGCGCTGGTCGGCCTGTCGAGCGACGGCGTCACCCTGGTCTATGGACGCGACGAGCGCGCGATCGAGGCCGCAAAGCTGCTCGCCGATCATCTCGACGTCACCGTGCTGCTCAGCCGTCCGCAGGATATCGCGCCGCCGCGCACGACCGAATTCCCGGTGGTCAAGGGCACGATCCGCTCCGCGAAGGGGCATTTCGGCGAGTTCGAACTCACCGTCGACGACTACGCGGCGCCCGAGCCCTCCTCGCGCAGCGCGCTGATCTTCGGCGCGGCGCGCAACGGCGCGGTGTCGCGCTGCGATCTTGTGCTCGATCTCTCCGGCGGCGCGCCGCTGTTTCCCGCGCACGAGCTGCGTGACGGCTATCTGCGCGCCGATCCGGCCGACCCGGCGGCGGTGCTCTCCGCGGTGCTCAAGGCACGCGACCTGGTCGGCGGGTTCGACAAGCCCCGCTACGTCACGTTCACGCAGGAACTGTGCGCGCATTCGCGCTCGAAGATCGTCGGCTGCCACCGCTGTCTCGATTTGTGCCCCACCGGCGCGATCGCGCCCGCCGGGGATCACGTCGCGATCGACCCGAATGTCTGCGCCGGCTGCGGACAATGCGCCGCCGTGTGCCCGACCGGCGCCGCTGCCTACGCCCTCCCGCCCGCCGACGCGCTGCTGCGCAAGCTGCGCGCGATGCTCGCCGCCTACGCGCAGGCGGGCGGCGGCGCGAACGCGGTCGTGCTGCTGCATGACGAGCCGCATGGCGCGGCACTGATCGACGCGCTCGCGCGCCACGGCAACGGACTGCCGGCGAACGTGCTGCCGCTCGCCGTCAACGAGGTGACGCAGGTCGGGATTGAAGCGGTCGCCGCGGCCTTCGCCTATGGCGCGGCGGGTCTGCGCTTTCTCACCCGCGCCAAGCCGCGCCATGACATCGCGGGGCTTTACCAGACGATCGCGCTTGCCGAGCCGATCCTGAACGGCCTCGGCTTCGGGCCGGGCCGCGTCGCCACGATCGAGACCGACGATCCCTTCGCGCTCGGCGAAACGCTGCGCGCAATCGCGCCCGCCGCCGGCGCGGCACGTCCCGCCACCTTCCACGCGATCGGCGAGAAGCGCGACGTGCTGCGCCTGGCGCTGCGCGAACTGCACCACGCCGCGCCCGCGCCGGTCGACGTCGTGGCGCTGCCTCAAGGCGCTCCGTTCGGCACGGTCGAGCTCAACGTCGAGGGCTGCACGCTGTGTCTCTCCTGCGTTGCCGCCTGCCCGACCGGCGCACTCTCCGACGATCAGGAACGCCCGGTGCTGCGTTTCGCCGAGGACGCCTGCGTCCAGTGCGGGCTGTGCAAGGCGACGTGTCCGGAGAAGGTGATCAGCCTTCGGCCGCAGCTCGACTTCCGCGCCGTCAACGCACCCGCGCGCGTGCTGAAGGAAGAAGAACCGTTCTGCTGCATCAGTTGCGGCAAGCCGTTCGGCGTGAAGAGCAGCATCGAGAGGGTCGCCGCCAAGCTCGAAGGCAAGCACTGGATGTTCCAGAATTCAGCCAAGCGGCTCGACGTCATCAAGATGTGCGCGGATTGCCGCGTCACGGCGATGACCAACGAGAACTTCGATCCGTTCGCCGCGCCGGCGCGGCCCAATCCGCGCACCACGGAAGATTACCTGCGCGAGCGCGAGGCGAAGGGGGAGTAGGGCGCATAGCGAAGCGTAATGCGCCATTGCGGCTTTTGCGGCGGAATACGCTTCGCTATTCCGCCCTACTTCGCGGCCTTCGCCAAAAAATCCGTCAGCGCCTTGCGATCCTCGGGCGAGCCGATGCGCTGCTCGGGCATCTTGGTGCCCGGCGTATATGCGGCCGGACCGACCTCGAACAGCTTCGCGACCGTTTCAGCCGTCCACACGATGTCGAGCTTCTTCAGCGCGTCGGAGAAATTGTAGCCCGGCAGGGTCGCGATCCTGCGCCCGAAAATTCCGGCGAGCGTCGGCCCGGCACGATTGCCCTCGTCCGGCGAGAGCGTGTGGCAGGCGACGCATGCGCGATAGATCTCCGCGCCCGGGTCGCCCGCATAGGCGGCGAGCGGATCTTTCCGCTCCTCGGTCGCGATCGCCCCGACATGCTCACCGGTGACCGCGTCCCAGCGGCGGATCATCCGGTCGGTGCCGCCAGTGAGGATCGTGCGGTTGTCGGGCAGGAACGCAACCGACCACACCGGCAGGCCCGGCCCCACCAGCGTGCGCGCAAGCTTGCGCTCCTTGCGCTCGATCACCGCGACCGAACCGCGGATTCCGGCGGCGGCGACGAGCGCGCCATCGCCTGACACGCTGAGCGAGATCACGGGCGTCGGCGAGGCCTGAACCTCGCCCCTCTGCTCGCCCGCGTGATTGAGGAAATAGACGACGCCGTTCGCCCCCGCGGCGACGATTTCATCGGGCGCGACCGCGACCGCGCTCAACGGCGACGGCAGGGTCACGATCGTCGGCGAGCCGCCGGCGAGCGGCCAGATGCGCAAAGTGAGATCATACGACGCGCTGACGACCGATTTGCCGTCTGGCGTGAACGCGACGCCGTTGACGTTCTGCGTGTGCCCTTCGAGCACGCGTGGGGCGCCGCCCCCGAGCGGCCAGAGCCGCACGGTGTTGTCCCAGGCCGCCGACGCGAGCGTCGCGCCGTCGCCCGACACTGCGAGCGCGACGATCGGCGCCGTGTGCCCCTGCAACACCGTGTCCGGCTGCTGCTTGCCCTCGCTCCAGATCGCGATCCGGCCGTCGGCGCCCGCTGTCACGGCGCGGCCGTCCTTCAGCAGCGCGACCGCGTTCACCGCATCGTCATGGAAACGCAGCACCTGCTCGGCGGAATTCCGCGCGAGCGACCAGCGGATCGCGGATGAGTCGAAGCTGCCGGACAGCGCGCTCGTCCCGTCGGCCGAAACCGCAACCGCTCGGACTGGACCGCCATGCCCGCGCAGTTGCGCATGCCCGGGCGCGGGTTCGGCCAAGAAGAACGTGAGGACGGCCAAAAAGCACAAGGAATTCAAGGTTCGCATCGGCCCCAGCATACCCAAATTCAGTCGCTTCGCCATGACGGAGCGGGGCGCCGGCATGCAACGCAATCGCCGCGAGTGCGTTGTTCCATCATCTTTGAACAGGAGGCATCCATGCGCATAGCGGCTTTCTGCGGCGCGGCGGCGTTGGCGGTGATCACGTCCGTTGCCGTCGCTCAAGCGCCCTCGACGGGGCAGGAAAAGCAGCAGGCTCCCCAAGACCAGCCGCAGGGCCAGACCAAGGCGCCCGACCACACCATTCCGCCGCCGCCCGAGGCGCAGCCGCAGGCTCCGATCGCCGATCAGTCGAAGCCGGCTGCCGTCGGTCCCTCACAGGCGAACACCGCGTCATCGGCTCCAGCCACAAACAATGGTCCCCCGGGCGCGACCGGACAGACCATGCCGTCCACGATCTCGGCCGAGAACGCCAAACTCGACAAGCTGCCGACGACCGCGCTGCAGTTCCCGCTGAGCGATGAGCAGAAGAAACTGATCATAAAGAGCATTGCCGATGCCCCGCTGACGCAAAGCAAAGACGACCTCTCGAAGGTCCATGTCGCGGACTTCCTTCCAACCGCGACACCGACGCAAGACTTCTCGCTCGAAGTCATGAAGGAGATACCGGGCGCGAAGCAGTACAAGTACGTGAAGCTGGACAAGCGCCTCCTGATCGTCGATCCGCCGAACCTCGCTGTGGTGGGCGAGATCGCGAACTAGAGACCCCTGACTCAATCTTCTCCGAATGTGGCCCCGCCCCGGGCGGGGCCTTGCTTTTTCTGCTCCCAAAACGGGCAGCCGAAACATCAAAAAACCCATAGCCTGAGCCTATATTTGCGCCGCGCGGCGCCTCGCGTCTTGCATTTCGCGCGCCCTGTGAAAAATGGTGCGCACAGAAGCAATGAAGCGAGCTTTCCCATGACCGACGGCGCGTCCGCGCTGCAACTCGTGCTCGGCGGCGACCCGGTGCTGTATGCGATCGTGGGGCTCTCGTTATATGTAAGCCTCGCGGCCGTCGTGCTCGCCGCGATCGTGGCGCTGCCGCTCGGCGCGCTGCTGGCGCTGACCCATTTTCCCGGCCGCACGTTCATCGTCGTCGTCATCAATGCCTTCATGGGCCTGCCGCCGGTGGTGGTCGGCCTGGCGGTCTACCTCCTGCTGTCGCGCTCCGGCCCGCTCGGCTCGCTCGGGCTCCTGTTCACGCCGAAAGCCATGATCGTCGCGCAGGCGTTGCTGGTGATGCCGATCATCGCGGCGCTGACCCGCCAGACCGTCGAGGATCTGTGGGCCGAGTACCGCGACGAACTGACCGCGCTGCGCATCACGCCCGCGCGCCGCGTCGTCACGTTGATCTGGGATGCGCGCTTCTCGCTGGTCACCACATTGCTCGCGGGCTTCGGCCGTGCCGCGGCGGAAGTCGGGACCGTGATGATCGTCGGCGGCAACATCGACGGCTTCACCCGCACGATGACGACCGCGATCGCGCTCGAGACCTCCAAGGGCGACCTGCCGCTTGCGATGGGGCTCGGCCTGGTGCTCATCGCGCTGATCATCGCCGTCAACGCGCTCGCCTGGGGTGCGCGGCGCGTCGGCGAATTGCGCGCGGGTTGAGCCATGCGCGCACCAACAAGCGATCTGCCGGTGTCGTTCGAAAGCGCCTCGCTACGCGTCGGCGACGTGAACGTCGTGCGCGAATTGAGCCTCACCCTCGCAGGCAGAACGCCAACTGTTCTGCTCGGCCCGAATGGTAGCGGCAAAAGCACGCTGCTGCGCCTCGCGATGGGACTCGCTGCGCCGACGTCCGGCCGCATCACGTGGGGCGGACGGGGCGCGCCGGGCGAGCGGCTCGCCATGATGTTCCAGCGCCCGGTGATGCTGCGGCGGAGCGCGGCGGCGAACGTCGCCTATGCGCTGCTGGCGCGAAACGATGCGCGCGTCGCCGAGTTGCTGACGCAAGTCGGCCTTGCGGACCTCGCCGATCGCCCGGCGCGAAAACTCTCCGGCGGCGAGCAGCAGCGGCTCGCGCTTGCCCGCGCGCTCGCGCGCGCTCCGGAAATTCTCTTCCTCGACGAACCGACTGCGAGCCTCGACCCCGCCGCGACCAAGAGCGTCGAAGACATCGTGCGCGCGGTCGCGGCCTCGGGCGTCAAGATCGTGATGGCGACGCACGACATTGGGCAGGCGCGCCGTCTCGCCGGCGACGTCGTGTTCCTGGCGCGTGGACGTCTGGTCGACAGCGCGCCGGCGCATCGCTTCTTCGCGTCGCCTGCAACGCCCGAAGCCGCCGCGTTCCTGCGCGGCGATCTTGTGATCTAGGAGGAAGACAGAATGGACCGCCGGATTTTCATCAGCGCGCTCGTTGCGGCCGCCCTCGCCTCGCCCGCGCTGGCGCAGGACAAGTCGATCGTCGTCGCCTCGACCACCTCGACGATGGACTCAGGATTGTTCGGGCACATCCTCCCCGCGTTCAAGGCGAAGACCGGCATCGACGTGAAGGTAATCTCGCAAGGCACCGGACAGGCGCTCGACACCGGACGGCGCGGCGATGCCGACGTGGTGTTCGTGCACGCCAAGGCGCAGGAGGAGAAGTTCGTCGCCGATGGTTTCGGCGTGAAGCGCTTCGCCGTGATGTACAACGACTTCATCCTGATCGGCCCGAAGAGCGATCCCGCCGGCGTCAAGGGCAAGGACATCGAAACCGCGCTGAAGGCGATCAAGGCAAAAGAGGCGCCGTTCGTGTCGCGCGGCGACCGGTCCGGCACGCATTCGGCCGAGCTCGCGCTGTGGAAGGCGGCCGGTATCGACGTCGCGGGCGCCGACAAGGGGCCGTGGTATCGCGAGATCGGCCAGGGCATGGGCGCGGCGCTGAACACCGCGTCCTCGATGAATGGTTACGTACTCGCCGACCGCGGCACCTGGCTCTCGTTCAAGAACCGCGGCGAGCTCGATATCGTGGTCGAGGGCGACCGGCGGCTGTTCAACCAATACGGCGTCATGCTGGTCAACCCGGACAAGCATGCACACGTGAAGAAGGAGCTCGGCCAGCAGTTCATCGACTGGCTCGTCTCGGCGGATGGCCAGAAGGCGATCACCGACTACAAGATCAACGGGCAGCAGCTGTTCTTCGCCAACGCCACGGTGCCGGGAGCATGATGCGGCGCGGCTGCGTGCGAAATCACATGGCATGATCGCCGCAGGCGAGGCTTGCACGCAGGCTGCATTAACCCTACAGGCGCATGACACCGGTTCCTACTCCGCGCGCATTGCTCTAGACTTGCCGCGCGGTGCTAAGGGCCTGCTGGATGGCGCCTGGTGTGAGGACTGACAAGACTGAGATCCGGCTGCGTTTCCGCACAGCCCTGTTCGCACTGGCTGCCGGCGCACTCATTGCGCTGTCGGCGTTCGGCTCCTGGCATTTCCGGCGCGAGAACGGGCTTCGGTCACTGCAAGCGATCAACGAGTCGCGCATCGAGCTGATCGCCAGCGCGGTACGCTCCGAGATCAACCGGCAAGACCACCTCCCGCTCGTCCTGTCGCTCGACGCCGATGTCCGCAATGCGCTGGCGCAGTCGCAGGACACCGCCCGGGTGGAACAGTTGCAGGCCAAGCTGCAGCGCGTCAGCGAGGAGGCCGACACCCGCGCGCTCTACGTGATCGGCAAGAACGGCCATATCCTCGCCGCCGGACAGTCGCATGCGACCGAACAGATGATCGGCCGCAATCTCAACGACCGCTCCTATTTCGTGAAGGCGATCGAGTCCGGACGCAGCAGCTATCTTGGTGTCGATCCGGCCAGCGGGCGTGTGCGCTATTATCTCGCCGAGGCGATCACGGATCCCGCTCTGCTCGGCGTCGCGGTCGTGCGCATCGAGTTCGACGCGCTCGAATCGACTTGGGAGCGCGGCGGCGAGCGCGTGCTCATCACCGACGCGGACGGCGTCGTGTTCCTGACCAGCACGCCGGCATATCGATACCGCCTGCTTCCCGGCGCCGCCGCCCAGCACCTGGCGACCGAAGCCGCGATGCCGAACTTCCCGAACGACGCCAAGAAAGCGATCGTGGTCTCGGTGCAGGAGGCGCGCGGCGCGCAATCCGTCGTCGAGCTCAAGAGCGAAAACGAGGCCGACACCTTTCTCTATCAGAAGCTCCAACTGCCCGAGTTCGGCTGGACCGTGCATCGCTTCGTCGATCTCGCGGCGGTGGAGTCCGATCAGCGCGACGGCGCGATCATCGGCGCGGCGATCTCCGCGCTGGTGCTGTCGCTGCTGCTCTACGTGCTGCAGCGACAGCGCGCCTACGCGGCGGCGCGCGACGCCGGCGCGCGGCTGCAGGCGGAAGTCGCCGAGCGCACGCGCGAACTGCGCGACGCCAATGCGCTGCTGCAAACCGAAGTGGACGAGCGCCGTCGCACCGAAGCGCGGCTGCGCGCGACGCAGAACGAGCTGCTGCAGGCCGGAAAGCTCGCGGCGCTCGGACAGATGTCCGCTGCGATCGCGCACGAGGTGAACCAGCCGCTCGCCGCGATCCGCACCTTCATGGCGAGCGCCAAGATCTATCTGCAGCGCGGCGACAGCAAGCAGGTCACCAGGAATCTCGACCTGATCGACGGTCTTGCCGAACGCTTGGCGAAGGTCACCAATCACCTGAAGACATTCGCCCGCAAGAGCGAACCGGGACGGCCCGAGCCGGTGCAGGTCGCACGCGCGATCGAGGGCGCGCTGTTCCTGACCGAAAGCCAGATCAAGGCCGGAGGGGTGCGGCTCACCACGACGGTGGAGCCGGATCTGCTGGTGTCGGGCTATGCGGTGCAGCTCGAACAGGTGCTGGTCAACCTGATCCGCAATGCGCTTGATGCCGCAGCCGAGGCGAAGCAGCCAGCGATCGAGATCGACGCCCGCGCAGTCGACGGGCTTGTGCGCATCCGCGTCGCCGACAACGGGCCCGGCATTGCGCCGGACCTGATCGGACGCATCTTCGATCCGTTCGTCACCACCAAACCGGTCGGAAAGGGCCTCGGACTGGGCCTCTCGATCACCTACGGCATCGTGCAGGACTTCAAGGGCAGCCTTCACGCCGCAAACCGCCCGGAAGGCGGCGCCGAAATCGTCGTCGAGCTTCCACGCCTCACGGCGGACGCAATGTCGCCGGAGAAGACCGTTCATGCCTGATCGCGGCCCTGT
>DATEKY010000004.1:0-4813 GCA_035277225.1 Xanthobacteraceae bacterium | reverse complement strand
TCGCTGATCGACGGCATCGTGATGGGCGGCGGGTTCGGCGTGTCGGTGCACGGCTCGCATCGCGTCGCGGGCGACCGCTTCGCGTTCGCGATGCCGGAAGTCGGGATCGGGTTCTTTCCCGACGTCGGCGGCACCTGGGTGTTGCCGCGCGTGCCGGACCAGATCGGCACCTGGGTCGCGCTCACCGGCGACCGGCTGAAGACCGCCGACGCGGTAGCGGCCGGCATTGCGACGCATCACGTGCGCTCGGACCGCTTCGCCGACCTGACCGACGCGTTGTGCGGCAACGTGTCGGTCGATGCGACGCTCGCGGCCTTCGCCGAAGCCCCTGCCGAAGGTCCGGTGGCGGGCAAGCGCGCCGCGATCCGGCAACTGTTTGCGGGCGACAGCGTGGAGGATATCCTGCACGCGCTCGACGGCGCGGGAGAATGGGCGGCGACCGCCGTAACGATACGAACCAAGTCGCCGACCAGCCTGAAGCTTGCGCTGGCGCAGGTGCGGCGCGGACGCGACTGGTCGTTCGAGCAATGCATGCAGGCCGAGATGCGCATCGTGTCGCGCATCGTGTATGACCATGATTTCTACGAGGGCGTCCGCGCCGTGATCGTCGACAAGGACAATGCGCCGCGCTGGCAGCCTGCGACGCTCGCCGACGTCACCGACGCCGAGGTGGAGCGGCACTTCGCGCCGCTCGATGACGAGTTGAAACTATCATGAGCGACAGCGCGATCGAGGCGCCGAAATCGCAGCGCGTGACGCCGTGGACGCGGCGGCTGATCCTGTTCCTGCGCATCATGGCGGGCGTGGCGATGCTGAAGGGCATCTACCACTGGTCGCTGGTGCTCGGCGTCGGCGACGGCTCGGGCTCGACCTTCGAGGCTGCCTCGATGGCGTGGCAGGCGGCGACGATCTTCTTTGCGGTGATCGACCTGGTGGCGGCGGTCGGACTGTGGCTCGCGGCGGCATGGGGCGGGGTGGTGTGGCTCACCTCGGCGATCTCGATGGCGGCGATCGAGCTGTTCTTCCCGCAGGTCTACGGCGGGCGCATCTGGATCGCGCTGCTCGAATTCCTCGCGATCTTCGCCTACATCGGGCTCGCGCTGCTCGCGGGCCGCGAACGGCCGGACTAGGTTGCGCACGAGACCAACCCCGAACCACCTCACAATTCAAGAAGCAGCCCGCCCATGCCGAAACTCTATGAAGCCCTCGCGGAAGCATTCCTTGCCGAGGGGGTCGATACGCAGTTCGTCCTGATGGGCGACGGCAACATGCATTGGTGCACGGCCTTCGCCAAACTGCCGGGCGTGCAGACCGTCCACGTCAGGCACGAGCACGCGACCGTCGCGGCGGCGACGGCCTATAATGTTGCGACCAACAAGGTCGCGGTTGCGTCGGTCACCTGCGGGCCCGGCGTGACCCAGTTGATGACGGCGCTGCCGGCCGCGGTCCGCGCCCGCCTGCCGATGGTGGTGTTCGCCGGCGAGTCGCCGATCAACGCCAAGTTCTACAACCAGGCGATCGACCAGGCGCCGCTGGTGGCGGCAACCGGGGCGAAATACATCGCGGCGCACAGCCTGCCGCGCATGATGGACTACGTGCGCGAGGCCTTTCACGTCGCCAAATATGAGCGGTGCCCCGTGGTGCTCGGCGTTCCCTACGACCTGCAGAAGGTCGAATACATGGCGAACCAGCCCTACGAGACCTCTGCGATGTACCAGCCCAAGGTCGGGCGCATGCACCCCGACCCCGAGGTTCTGGCCGACGCCGTCGAGCGGCTCGCGGCAGCGAAGCGGCCGATCATCCTCGGCGGCCGCGGCGTGCTGTGGTCGGGTTCGCGCGATGCGATGATCAAGCTTGCCGATCGCTGCGGCGCGCTGCTCTCCAACACGCTGCCGGCGCGCGGTCTGTTCCACGACCACCCGTTCGGGCTCGGCATCACCGGCAGCTACTTCACGTCGCTCGGCCGCGAGATGTACGAGTCCGCGGACGTGGTGCTCGCGGTCGGGACCAGCCTGTCCTACTACATCGGCCATCGCGCCTTCTTCCCGAAGGCTTTCAAGATTCAGCTCGACGATGCCCCGCGCGGCCTGCGCGACGGTCAGGCGGCCGCCGATCTCTACATCCGCTCCGATGCGCTGGTCGGCGTCGAGGCGATGATCGCCGGCCTCGACAAGAGGCTGGGCGCCGGAACGCCGACGGCGGCCTCGATCCGCTCGAAGGAGCTCGCGCATCGCATCGCGACCGAGCCGGCGGACTCCGAGCCGTTCGATCTCGAGCCGGGCGTGCTGGATCCGCGCGAGGTGGTCCGCGCGATCGACGCGGTCGTTCCGAAGGACTGGGACGTGGTGGTCGGTGGCGGCCATCAGGCCTATTTCCCGGCGCAGATGAGGGGCAGGCCGGCCGAGCGCTACACGACGGTCCGCGAATTCGGTGCGGTCGGCAACGGGCTATCCTATGCGCTCGGCGTTGCGGCTGCGCGCCGGCAGGGCCGCGACGGCAAGGTCGTGCTGTTCGAGGGCGACGGCGGGCTCCTGTTCAACATCCAGGAGTTCGAGACGCTCAAGCGTCAGGGATTTCGCATTCTCATTTGCGCGATGAACGACGGCGGATACGGCTCGGAGTTTCACAAGCTGCGCGCCGACGGCCTCGACGACAGCCTCGCGGTGTTCGGCCGGCCCGCGCTGGAAAACGTCGCACGCGGCTTCGGCCTGCGCGGTCACGAGATCCGCGACGTCGCGCTGATCCCGCAGCTGTTCGCCGACTTCGCCGCGCAGGGCGACAGCGAGGTGTGGAATATCCAGATCTCGGACAAGGTCACCGCGCCGGTGATCCGCCAGACGATCAAGCGCGGCCACGGCAATATGTGAGCGGGCGGGGGCCTTTTTGGTAGAGCATGATCTTTTCCGAAAACCGGTATCCACTTTTCGGGATCATGCTCCCCGCTCCACCTTGCGCAGGAACGTCCGTTCCTCCGCGAGGATGAACTTGCCGTCCTCGGCGAACTGGAAGTTCGCGCGGCCGGCATCGTCGGCGCGCAGCCGCGCGCGGTAGGCCTCGTAGGCGGCGAGGCTTTCGAACGAGATCAGCGCGAAGGCGATGTTGTTGGTGCCCTCGTGCGGCATCCAGTAGCCGACCAGGTCGCCGCCGTGCTTCGGGATGATGCCGATCCATTTCTTCGCGTAGGTCTCGAATTCCGCTCGTTTGAACGGGTCGAGCTGGTAGCGGATGAAAACCGTGACTGTCATGCTCTGCCTCCCTGGATGGGGGACACCTTGACCTGTCGGCGGCGGGAATGCTTCGACTAGCGCCGAAACATCGCCGCATCACCGGAGGAACGCGCATGGCACGGATCGGATTCATCGGGCTCGGCAACATGGGCCTGCCGATGGCGCAGAACCTGATCAAGGCCGGGCATCAGGTCGAGGGCGTCGATGTCACCACCACGGCGACCGACAAGCTCAAGGCCGCGGGCGGGGCGGTGGCCGAGACCGCGAAAATTGCGGCCTCGCGCGCCGACGTCGTCATCACGATGCTCCCCGCGGGAAAGCATGTGCGCGAGGTCTATCTCGGGGCGGGCGGCATCGTCGAGAACGCCAACGCCGGCACCTTGCTGATCGACTGTTCGACCATCGACGTCGAGAGCGCGCGCGCCGTCTCGGCCGCGGCCGAGGCGAAGGGCCTGCTGATGCTCGACGCGCCGGTGTCGGGCGGCGTCGGCGGCGCGAGCGCCGGCACGCTCACTTTCATGGTCGGAGGCAGCGAGCGCGCCTTCGAGCGCGCGCTCTCGATCCTGCAGGCGATGGGCAAGACCATCGTGCATGCGGGCGGGGCGGGGAACGGGCAGGCGGCGAAGATCTGCAACAACATGATTTTGGGCGTGTCGATGATCGCGGTGTCCGAGGCTTTCGTTCTCGCCGAGAAGCTCGGACTCGACAAGCAGAAGCTGTTCGACATCTCCTCGAAGTCGTCGGGGCAGTGCTGGTCGATGACGAACTACTGTCCGGTGCCCGGCCCGGTGCCGACCTCGCCGGCAAACCGCGACTACCAGGCCGGCTTCACCGCCGCGATGATGCTGAAGGACCTCGCTCTGGCACAGGATGCCGCGAATGCTGCCGGCGTCGCAACGCCGCTCGGCGCGGAGGCCTGTGCGCTCTACCGTCTCTATGCGGGACAAGGTGAATCCTCGAAGGATTTTTCCGGCATCATCAACTTTATGCGCGGCCGTTAAGGACTCGCGGTCTTGTTTGCGCATGACCCTGATCCGAAAACCGGTACCCACCTTTCGGGGGTCATGCGCTGCCGCAATCCGTTCGCGGCCTGTCCGGCGAGAACGGCGGCACGATGCGCGTGTAACGCGTTTCTTGTTTCGGCCTGACACAACGGAAGGGGCAAACGGCCGGCTTGTGGTGAATCGTCTGTAACGAATTCCGGTGACATTCGATGCTCAATCAATCGTTCACCGTGGGAAATAAACTCTATGTTTATCCTGCAATTTAAGCTGATCTTAGATCATCGCGCCTAGTTTGCGGCACACAGGACGGGGAAACAGGGCCTCGTTCAAGACACAAAACATACCCGACAGGGGCGTCATGATGAAAACCGTCGCGAAAGCGATCGAGCCGGCTGAGCGTCAGACACGGTTCGATCACATCCAGCCGCACTATCTCGAGGCCTTGACCTTGATCGAGCGGCTGCATCGCCGCCTGCTCGACGTGATCAAGGACGAATTCGATCGCAAGGGCCGCGCCGACATCAACGCCGTGCAGGCGTTGCTGCTGTTCAACATCGGCGACAAGGAGCTGACCGCGGGCGA
>DATEKY010000003.1:0-2052 GCA_035277225.1 Xanthobacteraceae bacterium | reverse complement strand
CAATCCGAATAGATCGCAAGCTGACCTGTGACTCAAGCCAAGTCTGTTACTCAAGCTAGGCCTGTGATTATGGATTCCGGGCTCGCCGCCATAGCGCGTCGCAGACGCGCGTAAACGCGCTTTTGGCGGCGCCCCGGAATGACAGCACACGCCACCACCGCACGAGGCGCGACACAGTGCGCGCAACCAGGCCGCCGCCTTGAGTGCCCGCGATCAGCCGCTACAATGGCGGCTTACCAAGGCTTGTCACGTTGACCCTGTCCCACGCCGACGACACCCCGCAGAAAGCCCCCGCCGCCCGTAACTGGCGCCGGGGGGCCGAGCGCGCCGGTCCGATCCTGCTGGTGGTCGCGCTTGTCGTGCTCTGGCAGGTGCTGACCCGCGCGCTCGAGATTCCGAACTTCCTGCTGCCCGCGCCGACCGATGTCGCCAAGCTGATGGTCGACGAGTGGCCGCTGATCCAGATGCACAGCCTTGCGACCATCGGCAGCATCCTGAGCGGATATGTCGTCGCGGTGCTGTTCGCGCTGTCCATTTCGGCGCTGATGATCCGCTTTCCGCTGGTCGAGCGGCTGATCATGCCGATCTTCGTCGGCCTGCAGAGCGTGCCGAAGATCGCCATCGCGCCCCTTATTCTCGTCTGGGTCGGCGCCGGCATCGGCTCGAAGATCCTCGTTGTCACCTCGATCGCGTTCTTCCCGATCGTCATCAACACTATGGCGGGCTTCAAGGAGGTCGACCGCGGGCTCGCCGACGTGTTCCGCTCGGTCGATGCCAGCGAACGGCAGATGTTCTTCCGCCTGCGGCTGCCGTACGCGATGCCCTACATCTTCGCCGGGTTGCGCATCGCGACCACACTCTCGGTGCTCGGCGCCATCGTGGCCGAATGGCTCGCCGCCTCGAACGGGCTCGGCTACCTGGTTCTCTCCGGCAGCTTCAACTTCAATACCGCGCGTTCTTTCGCGGCGATCATCGCGCTGGCGGTGATCGGCACGATCTTCTTCAGTTTCATGTCGTGGGTCGAGCGGATGATCTCCTGGAAGCGCGAGGGAAGCGACTCGACGACGACGGTGTGAATGGCCGGGCGCTGACCCGGCGAAGTCATGGATGGGAGTTTGAGATGAGGATGACTCGGCGAGTGGCGCTCGGCGCGCTGGCGTTTGCGGCATTGTCCGCGGGCAGCGCTTACGCGCAGGACAAGGTCGTGATGCGGATCAACTTCACGCCGTGGGCGATGCACGCGCAGTATTTCGGCGGCCTCGCACAGGGCATCTACAAGGCCGAAGGCATCGACCTCGAAATCCGCCCGCCCTCCGGCGGACAGCAGAACGAGGTGTTCATCGGCACCGGCCGCGAGCAGTTCGGCGTCGCCAATGCCGACTCGTTCATCAAGGCGCGCGCCAGCGGCGTGCCGGTGGTCGCGATCATGGCGGACGAGCCGGACACGCCGTTCTCGGTGATCACCCTGAAGAAGGACAATTACACCGATCCGAAGCAGCTCAAGGGCAAGAAGATCTCCTGGTTCCAGACCAACGTGAAGGGCCTGCTCGAACCGCTGCTGCTCAAGGGCGGCTTCACCCGCAACGACATCGAGTACGTCAACGTCGCGCGCGGCGCCGAGGTGCAGATGCTCGCCGCCGGCCAAGTTGACGCGGTATTCGGCTATCACTTCGGCCAGGCGCTGACCCTCGACATGCGCGGCTTCCCCACCAACGTGATGCCGCTGAAGGATTACGGCGTGTCGTTCTACGGCACCGTGGTCTACACCAGCGAGCAGCTGCTCAAGTCGAATCCGGATCTGGTGAAGCGCTACGTGCGCGCGACTCTCAAGAGCCTCGCCTGGACCGCCAGGAACAAGGAGGCGGCGGTCGCCGAAGTGGTGAAGGTGTCGCCCGACCGCGACCTCAAGCTCGAAACCAAGAAGCTCGAGATCATCTACGGCCTCTACAACTCGCCCGACTACGCGCAGCGCTTCGGCCTGATGAACGATGCGAAGTGGCAGTCCTCGATCGACATCCTGGCGGACTCCGGCGACCTCACCAAGAAGCCGGC
>DATEKY010000002.1:0-10361 GCA_035277225.1 Xanthobacteraceae bacterium | reverse complement strand
CTGTATCGCGATATCGGCAGCGACGACTCGGTGCTCGTATGCATCGGCACGTCATTCGGCGGCTGGTGCAATGTCGTTCTTCCGTTCGTCGGAGCCGGTGCGAAACTCGCCTTCCAGCGCCGTTTCGACCCGCAGGCATTTCTCGCCGGACTTGCCGCCGAGAAAATCACCATCGCGCCGCTGGTGCCGACCATGTGGCGCATGGTCCTTGCACAGCAGACCCGGCGCTACGATCTGTCGGCCGTCAGGCTCGCCTTCATGTCCGGCGAGGCAGCGAGCCGTCGGGACGTCGAAGGTGTACGGGCGCACATCACGCCCCATGTCCGCGCTGCCTACCTGTCGACTGAAGGTGCTTGCGCCAGCGGCGTGGTTGCGGATGAGCGCGACTATGTTGGTGACGGGGCGACCGCGGCACGACTGCTCGATGGCGTCGAGGTCAGGGTCGTGGCGCCGGACGGACAGGCCGATGCGGCACTGCCGCCGCAGCACGCCGGCGAAATCCTGCTGCGCAGCGCATCGCTGGCGCAACGCTACTGGAAGGACCCGAGGCGTACCGCCGACCGCTACGTCAATGGCTGGTGGCGTTCCGGCGACACCGGATTCATGACCGCGGACGGCAGGCTGGTCGTCGCCGGACGCACGGATCATGTGATCAATTCCGGCGGCGTGAAGGTCCAGGCCGAGGACATCGAAGCCGCACTGTTGGCGCATCCACGCATCCGGCAGGCCGCCGTCATCGGCTTGCCCGACGAAACCTGGGGACAGCGGGCCGAAGCCTTCGTGCTTTCCGACATTGATGCCGAAGCAATCTCCGCCTGGAGCCGCGCGGAAGGCTTCGTTCCTCCGCTTCGGTTTCTGAAAGCCATTCATGTCGTGGACGCCCTGCCGACCGGGCCGACCGGCAAGCTCTATCGCCCTGCCTTGCGCGCGCAAAAGGATTGACCGTGGCATCAACTTCGGCACGCCGCCGCCCGCCCGTCAGCAAGCCTGATGACGCTCCGGTATGGCTTGCCTCGGATCGCGAGCGTCTCGATCTCAAACTGTGGGTGCGGCTGCTTGCCTGCGCCCACGCGGCGGAGCAGCGCGTAAAGGCGCGCATCAAGGATCAATTCGGCATCAACCAGACCCAGTTCAATCTGATGTCCCAGCTCGATCGCGCGCCCGCCGGCATCCGCATGGGCGAAGTCGCACGGCGTACGGTCGTCACCGGCTCGAACGTCACGGCCGTGGTGGACGACCTGCAGCGGCGCGGGCTTGTGGTGCGCCAGAATGCCGATACCGACCGCCGCGCCACGGTAATCAAGCTGACCTCCAAGGGCCGCGGCGCGTTCGCCGAGATGGCGCCGGTTCACGCGGAATGGATCCTCGAGTTGTTCGGTGAGCTGCCGGATTCGGAGAAGCGAAATCTTGTGCGCCATCTCGACGCCCTGAAGGCCGCGATGCGCGCAACCTTGAGCACGAGCCTGTGAAATGAACGAGCAACACGAGCAAAGGGAGTTGAGCATGTCCTGTTATCGCGGTTCGGCGGTCGCACTGGCGGCGATGCTGATCATGGCGCAGCCGGCGTTGTCCCAGGAGATCAAGATCGGGCTGTCGGGTACCTTCACCGGGCCGAACGCCACCAACGGCATCCCCTATCGCAATGCAGCCGAGATATTTCCGAGCTCGATCAGCGGCACCGCGGTGAAATGGATCCTGCTCGACGATGCGACCGACCCGACCACGGCAGTCAAGAACGCACGCAAGTTCGTCGACGAGGACAAGGTCGACATCGTGCTCGGCTCCACCTCGACGGTCACGGCCTCGGCGATGATGGACGTCTCCGTCGAGTCGAAGACCGCGCAGATCGCGCTCTCGCCGGTGCAGATCCCCGAGGCCAAGCTGCCGTGGATCTTCAACGTGCCGCAGCCTGTCCCCATCATGGTTTCGGCCATCATCGACGACATGAAGAAGAGTGGCCTGAAGACCGTGGCCTTCATCGGGTACGCGGATGGCTGGGGCGATCTCAACTGGAACGCGCTCAATCAGGTGGCGCCGAAGGAAGGAATCAAGGTTGTCGCCGGCGAGCGCTATAACCGCACCGACACCTCGGTGACCGCGCAGGCGCTCAAGATCATCGCGTCCTCGCCGGATGCCGTCTTCATCGGCGCGTCGGGCACGGCCGCGGCGCTTCCGCACGTCACGCTGAAGGACCAGGGTTTCAACGGCCGCGTCTATCATACCCATGGCACCGTCGCGAAAGCGTTCATCGACGCGGGCGGCAAGGCGGTCGAGGGTGCCATGATGCCAACCGGACCGGTCGTCGCCGCGGCCGACCTCCCGGACAGCAACCCGATCAAGAAGGTCTCGCTCGACTTCATCACGAAGTACGAAGGCAAGTGGGGCAAGGGGTCGGCCAACCCGATCGCCGGCTATGCGTGGGACGCGATGCTGCTGGTCGAGGCGGCGGCGACCGAGGCGCTCAAGAAGGCCAAGCCCGGCACGCCCGAATTCCGCGTTGCCCTGCGCGATGCGCTCCAGTCCGGCAAGGACGTGGCCGGGACCAATGCGGTGTATCGTTTTACGCCGACCGACCACTACGGCGTCGATGAACGTGCGCGTGTGATGGTCGTGGTGAAGGACGGCGCATTCCGGCTCGCGAAGTAGCCTCTCCGTCAGCCCGTCCGTGCCGGCATGAACGTCACCATCGGATTGCTCCTGCTGCAGGACGGGCTGACCACCGGCTTTATCTACGCGCTGCTGTCGTTGTCGATCCTGCTCGTCTTCGTCGTCACCCGCGTGCTGTGGGTGCCGGCGGGCGAGTTTCTCGTTTTCGGCGCGCTCACGCTCGCCTCGCTGCAGCAAGGACAGGTCCCCGGAACGGTCTGGCTCGCCGTGGCGCTCGGCGTCACGACGGCGGTGGCCGATACCTGGCACTCATGGCGCACCGGAGATTGGCGCGCGTGGAGCTTGGTCGCGGCCATCTCGCTCGGCGCACCGCTGATTGCGGGCGGACTGATCGTCCTGCTTGCGGCATCAAAGCCGGCGCTAGCCATTCAGGTCGCACTCACGCTCGCCCTCGTCGTTCCGATGGGCTTCATGCTGTACCGGGTGGCGTTCCGCGCACTCGCCGACAAGTCCACCTTGACGCTGATGTTCGTCGCGATCGCGGTGCACTATGCGCTGGTCGGCCTCGGCCTGCTTTTCTTCGGGTCCGAAGGGTATCGCACGCCGCCGTTCATTCCCGGGCGCATCGATGCCGGCTTCACGCGCATTTCCTGGCAGCTCGTCCTGGTCATCGCGACCTCGGCCGTCCTGATGGTCGGGCTCTGGCTTTTCGTCGGGCGCACGCTGTGGGGCAAGGCGCTGCGCGCCGCGGCGGTCAACCGGTTCGGCGCGCGTCTGGTCGGCGTGCGCACCGAAACGATGGGGGCGCTCGCATTCACCATCTCCGCGCTGATCGGCACGTTGTCCGGCGTGCTGATCGGACCGGTGACGACGCTGTTTTACGACTCCGGCTTCCTGATCGGCCTGAAAGGCTTCGTTGGCACCGTCATCGCCGGCATGGCGAGCTTCCCGCTCGCGGTGCTGGGCTCGATCGTGATCGGCGTCGTCGAAAGCTTCGCCTCCTTCTACGCATCCTCCTTCAAGGAAGCGATCGTCTTCGGCCTGCTCATTCCGTTCCTGCTGTGGCGCTCCGCGGTCGAGCCGCGCACGCTCGAGGCTCACGGGGACGACGAATGACGCGGCATCGTCTGTTCATGACAGGCCTCGTTGCTGCATTTGCGCTGGCGCCGTTCGTGCTGCCCCTGCGCTACGTGACCTCACTGACCTATATCGGCCTCTACGTGCTGGTCGGCATCGGTCTCGTCATCCTGACCGGCGTCGCGCGGATGACCTCGTTCGGGCAGGCGGCGTTCTGCGGACTTGGCGCCTACACCACCGCGCTGCTGACGACGCGGCTCGACTGGCCCGTCATCGCGACGCTTCCGGTGAGCCTCGCCGTCACCGCCGCGGTTGCGCTCATCCTCGGCATTCTCACCGTCCGCCTCGCCGGCCACTATCTCGTCCTCGGTACGCTCGCTTGGGCGATCGGGTTGTTCTTTGTGTTCGGCAACACGCCAGGTCTCGGCGGCTTCAACGGCATCACCGGCCTTCCGCCGCTCACGCTGTTCGGCTGGCCGGTCATCGACCCGCGCGCCATCTACATCGTCGTGTGGCTGCTGGTAGGCCTGAGCTTTCTCGCCGTCGCCAACCTGCTCGACAGCAGGGTCGGACGCGCGATCCGCAGCCTGCCGACCGCCGCGATGGCCGAGAGCTTCGGCGTTCCGACAAGTCGCCTGCGCGTGCAGGTCTTCGTTCTCGCCGCACTGCTCGCCGGGCTGACCGGCTGGCTGCAGGCTCACTACATCCGCGTGGTCAATCCCGGTCCGTTCGGCGTGAATGCATCGATCGACTACCTGTTCATGGTCGTAATCGGCGGAACCACCCATCTCGGCGGCGCGCTAATCGGCCCGATGATCTTCGAGACGGTGCGCACCTGGTTGCGCGAAGTGCTGCCGCTCGTGTTCGGGCGCAGCGGCAGCTACGAGATCATCTTCTTCGGCGTGCTGATCGTCATCATTCTTCAGAGCGCGAGCGGCGGGGTGATGGCGCTGCTCGCGCGCTTCTTGCCGGAGGCGCCGCCGATCCGCGCGCCGGCGCAGGCGGCGCCGCTGCCGCGCCGGAAGCTTCCGTCCGCCGGCACGGTGTTGCTATCCGCGGCCGGCATCTCGAAGCGGTTCGGCGGTCTCGCCGCCGTACAGGATGTCTCCTTCGAGGTGCGGGCCGGGGAAATCCTGTCGCTGATCGGCCCCAACGGCGCCGGCAAGAGCACGATCTTCAATCTCCTCAGCGGCATGACGCCGCTCAACGGTGGTGAAATCCGGCTCGACGGGCGGCGCGTCGATGGATTGGCCGCAGACGCGATCGCCCGGTGCGGCATCGCACGCACGTTCCAGCATGTCGTGATGCAGCCCAGGATGAGCGTGCTGGAGAACGCCGCGCTCGGCGCGCATTTGCGCGGAACGGCGGGACTTGCGGCGTCGGCCATCCGCCTCGACAGACCGGAGGAAGCGCGTCTGCTGTTCGAGGCACAGGCCCAGCTTGCGCGCGTCGAACTCGCCGACTGCGCCACGATGACCGCCGGAAGCCTTTCGCTCGGCCAGCAACGCCTGCTCGAGATTGCGCGTGCGCTCGCGTCCGATCCGCAGCTTCTGATGCTCGACGAGCCCGCTGCGGGGCTGCGCTATGGCGAGAAGCAGAAACTGGCTGCCCTGCTGCGCCAGTTGCGCGACGAGGGTCTGTCGATCCTGCTGGTCGAGCACGACATGGACTTCGTGATGAACCTGGTGGACAGAGTCGTCGTGGTCGACTTCGGGCAGAAGATCGCCGAAGGGCTGCCGGCACAGGTGCGTGCCGATCCGCGCGTGATCGAGGCCTATCTCGGCGGCATCGATGACGAGCCTGCGCCCGCGCGCAGCGGGGCGGCGACATGAGCGCGCTGCTGGAAGCCCGCGAGGTATCGATTTCGTACGGCAAGATCGAGGCCGCGCGGCAGGTGAGCCTCACGGTCGAGCCGAACCAGATCGTGACCGTGATCGGGCCGAATGGCGCCGGCAAGTCGAGCCTGTTGCGCGCGCTGATGGGTGCATTGCCGCACAGCGGCACCGTCCGGTACGCCGGCATCGACTGGAGCACGCGCGCGCTCGAGGATCGCGTCGATGCGGGCCTCTATCTGGTTCCGGAAGAACGGGCCTTGTTCACGGATCTCACCGTTGACGAGAATCTCGTGCTCGGTGCCTTCCGGCGCCGTCACGAGGGTTCCCGCGCGCTCGCGGCCGCGCAGTCGGAGGTCTATGATCTGTTTCCGCGCCTGAAGGAACGGTCGCGGCAGTTGGCCGGGACATTGTCAGGTGGCGAGCGGCAAATGCTTGCGCTCGGCCGCGCCTTGATGGGGCGCCCGAAGCTCTTGATGCTCGACGAGCCGTCGCTGGGGCTCGCGCCGCGCATCGTACGCGAGGTATTTCGCACCATCATCGGCCTGCGCGAGCGTGGCGTATCGCTGCTCGTCGTTGAACAGAACGCCCGCGCGGCCTTGCAGATTGCCGACTACGGCTATGTGATCGAACAAGGGCGGGTCGTGCTTGAAGGGCCAGCCGCCGCGCTGCAAGCCGACGACCGCGTCGTATCGAGCTATCTCGGCGGCCATGCAGGCGCTGACGCGCAATCGTGAAGGGAATATCACGTGACAGAGATCGCAATTCCGTACGGTGGCTACTGGGCGAGCCCGTTCGCGAAATGGCAGGGGAAGCTCTCCCATCTGCACAGCCTGCGCTTCGCCGCCCATGTGGCGAAACACAGCCTGGAGCACCGCGGCATCGCGCCGACGGTGTTCGACTTCGGCGTTCTCGGCATGACGGTGCCGCAGCAGCAGTCCTTCTATGGTCTTCCCTGGTTGATGGGCGAAATCGGCGCCGACCGGGTGACGGGGCCGACGATCAATCAGGCTTGCGCGACCAGTGCACGCATTCTCGAGACAGCGTCCTCCGAAATCGCATCCGGCCATTCGACCGTCGCGCTGGCCATTGCGACGGACCGCACATCGAACGGACCGCACATCTATTATCCCGCTCCGGCCGGACCAGGCGGCACCGGGGATCACGAAGACTGGGTACTCGACAACTTCTCACACGATCCGTTCGCCAAGGTCGCGATGATCGAGACGGCCGAGAATGTCGCGCGACGCTATCAGGTCACCACCGCCGAGCAGAACGACGTCGTGGTACGGCGCTATGAGCAATATGCCGACGCGCTCGCGGACGACTCGGCATTTCTCAAACGCTTCATGACCCTGCCGTTTCCGGTGCCCGACGCGCGGTTCAAGAAGAGGATCGCGGAGCTGCCGGGGGATGAAGGCATTCACCCGACCAGCGCCGAGAAGCTGCGCGCGCTCAAGCCGGTGATGCCGGACGGCACGGTCACGTTCGGGACGCAGACGCATCCGGCCGACGGCACGGCCGCTGCGATCCTCACCACCCCCGACAAGGCGCGCGAGCTCTCGCGTGACCCGAAGATCGCGATCCGCATCCTCGGCATCGGACAGGCGCGGGTCGAGAAAGGCTACATGCCGGAGGCTCCGGTGCCGGCCGCGCGCGCCGCGCTGACCGCAGCCGGGGTGGAGATTTCGGACATCGCCGCGATCAAATCGCACAATCCGTTCATCGTGAACGACATCGTTTTCGCGCGATCCTTCGGTGTCGACGTCATGGCGATGAACAATTTCGGCTGCTCGCTGGTGTGGGGCCACCCGCAGGGACCGACCGGCTTGCGCGCCATCGTCGAGCTGATCGAGGAATTGGTGCTGCGCGGCGGCGGCCTCGGCCTGTTTCACGGATGCGCGGCCGGCGATACCGCGATGTCCGTGGTGGTCTCCGTGGAGGACGCGCGGTGACCCAAATGCCGCCGGTTTATCCGACGGTACTGCATATGCTCGCTGCGGCCGTCGATGCCCGGCCGGATCGGGTAGCCCTGCGGTGCGGGTCGGAAGAGCTGACATACCGGGATTACGGAGCATGCGTTGCCAGGTTTGCAGCAGAGCTCGGCCACGACGTGGGCGGCAAACGCGTCGCGCTGATCATGAGCAACTCGATCGACATTGCTGTCGCAACATTCGCCGTCGGTGCGGCCGGCGCGCAGGTCGTTCCGCTCAATCCGGCTTATACGGAACACGAACTGCGTCCGATCCTCGAAGATGCCGCGCCGGCAGTCATCGTGTGCGACGACGGACTGGCCGAAATAGTTGCGCCTATCGCGCAGGAGCTCGGCATCGCGCGCGTGATCCGTGTCGGTGCAGGCAGGCGCCTGACCGGACGGAAGGCTCAATCGATGCCCTTGCCGGTACCGCCCGAGCCCGGCGCGCTGTGGACCCTGCAGTACACCGGCGGCACCACGGGCCGCTCCAAGGGTGTCAACCTGTCGCACGAGGCGGTGGCGATCAACATAGCGCAGCGCGAGGCGATGCTGCCGAGCGGTGACGACGAGCGCGTCTTGATCGTCACCCCGCTCTACCACTCTTATGCGATCGCGATGGGACTTTATCTTGCCGTCTATTGCCGCGGCACGCTCAGCATCCTGCCGCGCTATCGGCCTGAGGACGTTCTCGCCGCGATCGCACGCGAGCGCATCACACTGTTCGCTGGAAGTCCGACGCTCTTCGTCGGCTTGATGGCGCACGAAGCGTTCTCCGGAACTGATTTTTCATCGCTGCGGCTGTGCTTTTCGGGCGCGTCGGCGCTTCCAGTCGAAACGCTGCGCCGATGGGAGCAGGCTACCGGCTGCGCCATCTGCGAGGGATACGGACAGAGCGAGGCCGGGCCGGTGCTGACCTACAATCCGCGCAACGGCGTTCGCAAACCCGGCTCCGCCGGTCCGCCGCTGCCGTTGACCGAGATCGAGATCGTCGATGTTGCCGAAGGCAGACAACGCCTGCCGGTAGGGGAGGTGGGTGAGATCCGTGCGCGCGGCCCGCAGATCATGATGGGCTACCGCAACCGCCCGGATGAAACGAGAACCGCGCTGCGCGACGGCTGGCTCTACACCGGCGATATCGGGATGCTGGACGAGGACGGCTACCTGTACATCAACGACCGCAAGAAGGATATGGTGATCGTCGGCGGATTCAACGTCTATCCGCGCGAAGTCGAAGAGGTGCTGTGCGCGCACGCCTCGGTACAGGAAGCCGCCGTCATCGGTGTGCCGGACCTCTACCGAGGCGAAGTGCTGCGCGCGTACGTTGTGTTGCGGCCCGGCGCTGCGGCGACGGAAGAAGACCTGAGCGCACACCTGCGCGAACGGCTGACGAAATACAAGCATCCGCGCGATATCTGCGTCCGCACGCTGTTGCCCAAGACGAGTGTTGGCAAAATCGACAAGACGCGTTTGCGGGCGGAAAGCGAGCACCGTATGCGAGGAGGTCTGAACCCAGCCTCGTGAGCCATCGCGCAGCAACTAGCTATGGTTTGATCCAAACGTTGCGAGTTCGTTTTCTCGACCCTTATCACTCAAGACGGGTCTCGGGAAAATAGTGACTCTCGATATCGACGATTGGGGCGTTCATGCTCGATGTGCTACTGATCTTTCCAATTTCGCGATCTCAGCCCCTGTGCCGAGGCATTTGTCAGGCGTTTCCTGGTAGGTGGTCGAGGGACTATTCTGCGAACCACTTGGCTATGCGCTCTCACGCCGGATGATCTGAAACCCACTATCCACAATGGCAGGTCCCTCGTACTTACCCGCGATCCGCCGCACCAGAACATCCGCGCAAAGTTTTCCGAGATTCCTGCGGAGCGTATTGACGGTCGTCAACGCGGGGACGACCTCGCGCGCCATTTCGATGTCGCCGAACCCGGTGATCGCAAGGTCCGAAGGGACCTGGATCCCGCGGCGATGGCATTCCATGAGTGCACCAAGCGCGAGCGTGTCCGATCCGAAAACAATCGCGTCAGTCTCGGGATGACGTTCCAGAATGCCGTTCAGGATAGATGCGCCGGCGCTGAGCGAAAACGAACCGCCTTGCGTCCTGGTTTCCGGCGCCGACAGGGAGGCCTCGGCAAGCGCCTTTTCCCAACCGCGGCGCCGCTCTCTCGTGCGATCATTCTTCATGTCGCCGACATAACCGAACCCGATATTCGAGTAGCCCCAGCCGAGCAAACGCCTGGTCATCTCATAGATTGCATCGCAATTGGAAAAGCCCACGACGAGATCCAGCGGTTTGCGCGTCTGACACCATGTCTCGACTATTGGGACGCCTGCGGTAGCGCACAGCTTGCGCGCCTTCGCCGTCTGCGATGTGCCAACGAGGACAAAGCCGGAAGGGCGCCATCCCAGAAAACTCGCCAGCAGGCGCTCCTCGTAGGCCGGATCGTAGTTCGATGACCCGACGATCGTCGTATAGCCGTGCACGATCAGGCTCGCCGAGAGCTCTTCGATGAAATCGGAGAACACCGAATTCGCCAGGCTTGGCACCGAAACCACGACCATCCGGCTGTTTTTCGAGGAAAGGCTGCCGGCCGCGTAGTTCGGCGTGAAGCCCAGCTCCTTGATGGCCTTGTTGATTTTGCGAAGCGTCGCCTCGGAAAGCTTCTCGGGCGTGCGAAGCGCTCGCGACACCGTCATTGGTGTAACGCCGACGCGCGCGGCAATCTCGCGCATACGAACTGGTGAATTGTTCGTGGTGCCTCGACCTCTCTTGCCGGAAACGCGTCGACTGCTCATTCGTGTCCTTGCCCCTGCGCCCGAGCGCCTTGCGTCCCAAAAGAGTGTGCCGCGGAGATACGTGCAAT
>DATEKY010000001.1:0-2457 GCA_035277225.1 Xanthobacteraceae bacterium | reverse complement strand
CGACTGGATCACCAGCAGCCCGAGGCCGGGCCACTGGAAAACGGTCTCGACCACGATCGAGAACGCGAAGATGTTGCCGAATTGTAGCCCGATGATGGTGATCACGGGGACGAGCGTGTTCTTGAGCGCGTGGCGGTAGTTCACGGCGCGGTTCGGCAGACCCCGCGCGCGCGCGAACTTGATGTAGTCGGCGCGCAGCACCTCCATCATCTCGCCGCGCACCAGCCGCATGATCAGCGTCATCTGGAACAGGCCGAGCGTGATCGCCGGCAGCACCAGCGCCTTCAGTCCCGACGCGGTGAGGAAGCCGGTGCTCCAGAATCCGAGCCGCACGACCTCGCCGCGCCCGAACGACGGCAGTACGCCGAGCGTCACCGGAAACAGGAAGATCAGCAGGATGCCGATCAGGAAGGTCGGCAGCGAAATGCCGATCAGCGACACCGAGAGGAAGATGTTCGAGAGCACCGAATAGCGGTTGATCGCCGTGTATACGCCCATCGGAATGCCGACCAGCAGCGCGAACAGCGCCGACGCGAAGGCGAGCTCCATCGTCGCCGGGAAACGGTCCTTGATCAGGTCGATCACCGGCGTCTTGAACTGGTAGGAATTGCCGAAATTCAGCCGTGCGGCATTCGCCACGAAGCGGCCGAACTGCACCATGACGGGGTCGTTCAGGCCGAGCTGCTGGCGCAGCGCCGCGCGCTCCTCGGCCGTGGTCTCGATGCCGACCATCTGGTTGATCGGGTCGCCGACAAAGCGAAACAGCGTGAACGCGATCAGCGACACCGTCAGCATCACGACGACGGATTGCAGCAGGCGGCGGATGATGAACGCGAGCATTCAGATAATGGTGCCTGACCTAGGCTCGACTGTCATCCCGGGCGATCGAGCGCAGCGAGGAGACCCGGGATCCACAAATCCCGGGCCTGCGCGATGGGCCCCATGGATCCCGGCTCTCGCTTCACTCGGCCGGGATGACAGCGGAGAACCTCACTCTTTCCTGAACCAGTAGAACAGGATCTGGTTGTCAGCGCGCTGCACCACATTGACCTTCTTCGACACGCCCCAGGCGAGTGCCTGCTGGTGCAGCGGAACGTAGGCCCAGTCCTGGTTCTGCGTGATGTCGTAGGCGGTCTTGATCAGCTGGTCGCGCTTGGCGGTGTCGGCCTCGACCAGGATCTTGTTGGTCAGCTCCTCGATCTGCGGCTTGCAGTAGTTGCCGACATTGTTGTTGCCGCCGACGCCTTTTTCGTCGCGGCAGCGGTACATGTTGGCGAGGATGTTCCAGCTATCGAACGAGCCGGGAGTCCAGCCGAGCAGGTAGAACGAGGTGTCGTAGCCGCCCGAGACCAGGATCTTGGCGAAGTACTTCGCCTTCGGCTGCGCCAGCAGGTTGATCTTGACGCCGACGCGCGCCAGCATCGCGGTCACCGCCTGGCAGATCGCCTCGTCGTTGACGTAGCGGTCGTTCGGGCAGTCCATCGTGACTTCAAAGCCGTTCGGGTAGCCGGCCTCGGCCAAGAGCTTCTTCGCCTCCGCCGGATCGGCCTTCGGGCGCGGAAAATCCTTCGAGAGCGGGAACAGCAGCGGCGAGATCATCAGCGCCGACGGCGTCGCCGCCTTGCGCATGACCTTGTCGGCGATCGCGTTCTCGTCGATCGCCAGATAGAACGCCTTGCGCACGCGCACGTCCTTGAACGGGTTCTTGCCCTTGACGTTCGAGTACTTCAGCTCGTCGCGATACTGGTCGAAGCCGAGGAAGATGGTGCGCAGCTCGGGGCCCTGCAGCACCTGTGCGTTCGCGCTCGCATTGATGCGGTCGACGTCCTGCAGCGGGATCGGGTCGGCCCAGTCGATGTCGCCGGAGAGCAGCGCGGCGACGCGGGTGGCATCGTTCGAGATGGTGGTGAAGACCACCTCGTCGAAATTGTGCTCCGGCTTGCCCCACCATTTCGGGTTCGGCTTGAAGATCGTCTTCACGCCGGCCTGGTGCTCGGTGATGACGAACGGGCCGGTGCCGTTGGCGTGCAGCGCGGCGTAGCTCTGCTGCTGGCCGGCCTGCGGCTGCGGCTCGGCCGAGCCGTTCGCCTCGGCCCACTTCTTAGAGAGGATGTACCAGGTGTCCCACTCGTAGTGCAGGATCGGGTTCGGGCTCGACAGGATGAAGTCGACGGTATGGTCGTCGACCTTGACCACCTTCACGTCGGCCGGCAGCCGCGTCTTGACGTCGGAGGCGGGCTTGCGCGCGCGATCGGCGGAGAACACCACGTCGTCGGCGGTGAAGTCCTCGCCGTTCTGGAACTTGACGCCCTTGCGCAGATGGAAGCGCCAGCGCGTCGGCTCGACCACCTCCCAGCGCTCGGCGAGGCCCGGCATGATCTTGAGATCCTTGTCGCGCTTGGTCAGGCCTTCGTAGACGTTGCCGAGCATGCCGTGGGTGAAGGTCTCGTTGAGCGA